>JAMIFN010000083.1:0-6190 GCA_035906235.1 Allobrachymonas sp.
CGCTTTAATGTCGGCAAGATCGGCCGCAGCAAGCGCGAGTTGCAATTGCTCAAGCGCATCGCTGCCCGCCCGCGTGCCGATGGCCGCAGCCTGCTGCAAAACGGCGCTTTTGCGCAGCAAATCGCGCAGGTAGAAGTCGATATTTTGGCGCTGGAAGCCACGGTGTTGCGACTGGTATCAGCTGCTAAACGCGGGCAGGGCAATGGCGCCGAGGCCTCGGTGCTCAAACTCCACGGCACCGCCGTGGCGCAGCGCATCACGGGCTTGCTGGTCGATGCCCTGGGCGAGGACATCAACAGCCAAGAGCCTATAGGCGCAGAGGCTGCCGACCCCACACCAGCGGCGCTGGCGTTGCAGCATTTGAATTGGCGCAAGCTCACCATCTACGGCGGCAGCGACGAGGTGCAGCGCAACATCATCGCCAAAGTGGCGCTCGGCCTGTAAGGGGAAAACACCATGCATTTTGATTTGAACGAAGAACAACAAGCCTTGGCCGATAGCATCGCCAAGCAAGCGCCCGCGCTGTTTCCCTTCCAAGCGCGAGGGCGGCGTGGCGCGGCTTTTGATGCAGCCAAATGGCAAGAAATTGCCGATTTGGGCTGGCTGGCTTTAACCCTGCCAGAAAGTGCCGATGGCCTAGGCTTGACACTGCAAGACGCGGCGCCGATTTTTACCGCCTTGGGTGCGCACTTGGCGCTGCTGCCCGTGGTTGAGCATCTGCAAGCGGCGGCCTTGTTAGCGGGCAGTGAGCACACAGCCCTGCTGCAGGCCATGGGCGAGGGCAAGAGCAAGAGCCTAGTCGTACCAGCTTTGCGCGAAGCGGGCGCAGATGCGGGTGATTTGCCCCGCCACACCCGCGCCACAGTGCAGGGCGATAGCGTGATCTTACAAGGCGCAAAACGCGCCGTGGCTTGGGGCGCGGAAGCTTCGCACTGGCTGGTTTCTGCCGCATTGCCTGACGGCCAACCCGCGCTTTACTTGCTGCCTGCGGGTACGGCAGGTGTGCAAATCAAAGCCTATGCAGGCATAGATGACAAACGCTTGGCTGATTTGCAGTTCGATGGTGTGCGCCTGCCATTGTCGGCCTGCATCGCACAAGGCCAGGCCGCGCAAGACTTGCTGGCTGACGCGCAAGCTGTGGCCATAGCCGCCACCTGCGCCGAAGCTGCAGGCGCTATGGCTGCGCTGCATGCTCTGACCCTGGACTATGTCAAAACCCGCAAACAGTTTGGCAAAACCATAGGCAGTTTTCAGGCTGTGCAACACCGCTTGGCCGATATGTTGGTGAAGGTGGAACTGGCCAAATCGCTGGCAGCCGTGGCCTTGCAAGTAGCGGCTGATCGTCAAGGGCGCGGCGGCCTACTGCACGCGGCCAAGGTGCAGGCCAGCCAATCGGCACGCTATGTCAGCGAGCAAGCGGTGCAACTGCATGGCGGCATCGGTTTAACGCATGAATGCCAAGCCTCGCACTACGCCCGCCGCCTGTTGGCGCTGGAGAAGCTGCATGGTGATGCGCAGCAGCATTTGGGGGCTTTGGTGGAGGTGCTGGTTTGAGCATTTCTCCTCATTCCCGCATGGAACTTACCCCTGTTTTCCTCGTCATTCCCGCGCAAGCGGGAATCCAGGTATTTCCCGCTCTCCCCGAGGGAGAGGGTCTGGGTGAGGGTTGATGCACTTTCCTTCCGATCAGGCATGGATTCCCGCTTGCGCGGGAATGACGAACTACTTCAAAAAAGTGAGCTGCTCAGGCAGGTTTTACGGCCTAAAACCCCGAAAACACCTAAAAAACACCCTCAAAAACACCTTTAAAACATGCCCATGACGATGAACACCAGCAACTACCCCCGCATCCGATCTTTCTTTTTCGCCCCCGGCAATCGCCCAGATTTGGTGGGCAAGTTCCCCCGCTTTGGCGCCGACTGCTGCGTCATCGATTTAGAAGACGGCACGCCGCCCGATGAAAAAGCCAAGGCGCGCGATATGTTGAGCGAAACGGTAGCCGCTGCGCGTGCGAGCGAGCTAAAAAGCCTGCTGTTCGTGCGCGTGAATGTGCCCGATTCGCCGCATTATTTGGCCGATATCGCCGCCGCTTTTGCCTGCGATGTCGATGGCATCGTCATCCCTAAATTAGAAAACCCTGCCCAGGCCTTTCCCGCCCTGCACACCATGCGCCGTTTGGATGCCGAGCAGCCCCGCGCTCTGCCGCGCAGCATCATAGGCGGCATTGAATCGGTCAAAGGCGTGCTCAACGCCGTGCAGATTTGTGCGGAAGTCTCCGCTATGCCAGCGGTCTATTTTGGCGCTGAAGACTTTGCCGCCGACATTGGTGGTCGCCGCACCCCTGCGGGGCAAGAGGTTTACACCGCCCGCTCTATGGTGATGATGGCCGCCAGTGCCGCGCAGTTGCAGGCGCTCGATCAAGCCGTGGTCGATATTCGCAATGAGGATTTGTTTTTAAGCGATGCTGCCGCTGGGCGCGACTTGGGCTACACGGGCAAGATTTGCGTCACGCCTGGCCAAGTCAAACTCTCGCATCAGGCTTTTTCGCCCAGCGCGGCAGAGCGCGACTACGCCCGCCGTTTGGTAGCTGCTTACGCCGAGGCAAGCGCGCGTGGCATAGGCACCATCGATTTTGAAGGCCGCATGATAGACGGACCCTTGCTCAAACGCGCGCAAGCCATCGTCGCTGCTGCGCAGGAGGCATAAGCGCATGGCGCAAGTATTCGATTTGGACAAACTGCACTTGGCCGACTTTGTGCGCCCAGGCGACGGCATCATTTTTGGGCAAGGCTGTGGTGAACCCGAGCCTTTGACGCAAAAACTGGTGCAAGAACGCGCGGCCTATAGCGGCGCGGGTATTTTCTTTGGCACGGGCTTTAGCAAAACCTTTGCGCCAGAGCACGCCGACCACCTGCGCTTTAGCGGCTTTGGCGCCATAGGCAGCCTGCGCAAATTGGCCGCTGTGGGCAAGCTAGACCCCATACCCTGCCACCTCTCGGCCATTGCGGGGCTGATTGAACGCGGGCAAATCGCCAGCGATGTGGTGCTGCTGCAAGTTAGCCCGCCTAACGAGCGCGGTGAACACAGCTATGGCTTGGTCAACGACTATGTGCAAACGGCGGTGGCCAAGGCGCGGGTGGTGATTGCCGAGGTGAATGCGCAAATCCCCTTTACGCCCTGCGATCAACTGCTGCGGCCTGAGCAAATCACCGCGCTGGTGCATACCGACCGAGCGCCTATGGAGCTGCCAGGCGCGGCCTTTGGCGAGCTGGAACAGCACATTGCGCGGCATTTAAGCGACTCCATAGGCGACCGCAGCACCATCCAAGTGGGCATAGGCGCGATACCCGAGGCCATCGTCGCCATGCTGCACGATAGGCGCGATTTGGGCGTGCACTCGGGCATGATTGCCGATTCGGTGGTGGATTTAATGGAACGCGGCGTCGTCACCAACACGCACAAAGGCATAGACGCAGGCATCACCGTCAGCGGCGTGCTGTTTGGCACGCAGCGCCTGTATCGTTTTGCGCATAACAACCCACTGGTCAAAATCTGCCAAACCAGCCACACCCACGGCGCAGCGTCCCTT
Source organism: Allobrachymonas sp. (assembly GCA_035906235.1). GTDB lineage: Bacteria > Pseudomonadota > Gammaproteobacteria > Burkholderiales > Burkholderiaceae_C > JAMIFN01. The sequence continues at coordinate 3,590 of JAMIFN010000083.1, forward strand.
GCTCGCCTGAAAAAACTGGTGTCCATCAATTCCGCGCTCGAAGTCGATTTAACAGGGCAGGTGAATGCCGAAGCCATAGGCAGCGACTACATCGGCGCAGTTGGCGGGCAGGTGGATTTTGTACGCGCAGCGGGGCAGAGTGAGGGCGGCGCGTCCATCATCGCCTTGGGCGCTTTGGGCAAAAAAGGCGATACCAAAATCGTCGCCCGTTTGTCTGGGCCAGTCACCACCGCCCGCAGCGATGTGGATGTGGTCGCCACCGAATACGGCGCAGTGCGTCTGCAGGGCAAGAGCTTGCGCCAGCGCATTTTGGCCATGATCAGCATCGCTGCGCCCGAGCACCGCGAAGCCCTGGCACAAGAAGCCAAAACCGTTTGGGGAGAATGGATATGAGCAAAGCAACAAGCGTCACTGAAAACCTCAGCGACACCGTCAGTTTGGAACGCAATGGCGCCATTGCCACGCTGACGATCAACCGCCCCGAGCAGCGCAACGCGCTCAACCACAGCGTGCTGGCTGGCCTGCGGGCAGGTTTTGCCGCGTTTGAGGCCGATGCCGCTTTGCGTGTGCTGATTTTGACCGCCACAGGCGACAAAGCCTTCTGCGCAGGCATGGATTTGAAGCAAGCCGCAGCGACGCAAATCAAAGTGCCACCGCGCGACTTTTTACCCGTATTGGGCGACAACATCCATGTCACTAAACCCGTGATTGCCGCCGTTAACGGCCTGGCCTATGCCGGCGGCTGGCTGCTGGCGCAAATGTGCGATTTGTGCATAGCCGCCGATCACGCCGTGTTTGGTATCACCGAGGCCAAGGTCGGGCGTGGTATGCCCTGGGCCGCACCTTTGACGCGCATGTTGCCCCAGCGCGTGGTGATGGAGTTGCTGCTCACGGCGCAGCCCATTAGCGCTCAGCGCCTGTATGAGCTGGGTTATGTGAATGCCGTGGTGCCGCTGCCCGATTTGATGAGCCGTGCCAAGGCCATGGCCGAGCAAATTGCCGCCAATGCACCGCTGACCGTGAAAGCCGCGCGCGAACTGGTTTACCTCTCAGGCGAAATGGGGCGCTCGGCCAGTTTGCGCGCTGCACACCATTTGTTTGAGTCTGTGTATTTGAGCGAAGACGCGCAGGAAGGTCCGCGCGCCTTTGCCGAAAAACGCGCCCCGCAGTGGCAGGGCAAGTGATGAGGGACATCCATGAAATCCCCTCCCCCTTTGGGGGAGGGCTAGGGTGGGGGCTTGCGCCGAGTTGCGTGTCTTGACATTCAGCCCCCATCCCAACCTTCCCCCAAAGGGGGGAGGAGTGCAGCCCTGGATTCCCGCTTGCGCGGGAATGACGAATAGTTGATTTTTACCGTCTTTTCTTTGAACTTTCCGAAAGCCCTCCATGTCCTTTGACTACACCCCCGAACAAGAAGCCATCCGCGAAGCGGTGCAAAAAATCTGCGCCGATTTTCCTGAATCCTATTGGCTAGAGCGCGACGCTGACGGCGTTTTCCCAGAAGCGTTTTACCGCGCCATGGGCGATGCGGGCTGGCTGGGCTTGGCCATTCCTGAAGAGTACGGCGGCGCGGGGCTGGGCGTGTCTGAAGCGGCGCTGCTGATGCAGACTATCGCCGAATCGGGCGCGGCCATGAGTGGGTGCTCTAGCATCCACATCAATATCTTTGGCCTCATGCCCGTGGTGGTGTTTGGCACCGACGAGCAGAAAAAACGCATGCTGCCGCCCATGGCTGCAGGCAAAGTGAAAACCTGCTTTGGCGTGACCGAACCCAATACGGGGCTGAACACCACCAAGCTGAAAACCCGCGCCGTGCGCCAGGGCGATAAATATGTGGTGCATGGGCAAAAGGTGTGGATTTCCACCGCGCAAGTGGCCAATAAAATTTTGCTGCTGGCGCGTACCACACCGCTGGAAGATTTGCCGCCTGGCCGCAGCTCAGACGGTCTGTCTTTGTTCTACACCGATTTGGATCGCAGCAAAGTCGATGTGCGCCTGATTGAAAAAATGGGGCGCAAATGCGTGGATTCGAACGAGCTGTTTATCGACGGCCTGGAAATCCCCGTGGAAGACCGCATAGGCGAAGAAGGCAAGGGCTTTAAATACATCTTGCACGGCATGAATCCCGAGCGCATTTTGCTGGCCTCTGAAGCTGTGGGCGTGGGGCGTGTGGCGCTGAGCAAGGCCGCTGCTTATGCCAAAGAGCGCGTGGTTTTTGACCGCCCCATAGGGCAGAACCAAAGCATTCAGCACCCGCTGGCGAAAAACTGGGTTGAGCTAGAAGCCGCGCGTTTGATGGTGATGAAAGCCGCTTGGCTCTACGACAAGGGCCGCGAATGAGGGGCAGAGGCCAACGCCGCCAAATACTTTGCGGCCGAGGCGGGTTTCCGCGCCTGCGAGCAGGCCATCTTGACGCATGGCGGCATGGGTTATTCCAAAGAATTTCATGTTGAACGCTATCTGCGCGAAATCATGATCCCGCGCATCGCCCCGGTTAGCCGCGAAATGATTTTGAGCTATATCGCCGAGCGCGTGCTGGGTTTACCCAAGTCGTATTAAGCGCCGTCAAAGCTACAAAGGATTCGTCATTCCCGCGCACGC
>JAMIFN010000084.1:0-3149 GCA_035906235.1 Allobrachymonas sp.
CCGATATGGCGGCACTGGCGCAGCAGTTGCAAGCGGTGCTGAGTTTGCCCGCGACTGAGCGTGCCGCCTTGGGGCGCTTGGCACGCCAGCGCGTGCAAGAGAATTATGAAATTGGCCATGTGACACGGCAGTACGAGGCCGCGTATGAGCAAATTTTTAAGCGGATATAGGTAGTGGCGGTTGCTGTCGCAACATCAAAAAAGTGAGCTGCTCAGGCAGGCTTGACGGCCTAAAGCAGTGAAATCGTTCTAAAAATAAACAGAAAAATAGGCTAAAGGAGATTTATGTGTGGATTTGCAGGTTTTTTAGGGGCGCAAGGCTGGCGCAATGAGGCGGAGGGCGTGGCCCTTCTGCAGCGCATGGCCAACACCATCGTCAGCCGTGGGCCAGACGACGCGGGCTATTGGTTTGCGCCACTGGCTGATAGCGGCATTGGTTTGGCGCACCGCCGTCTGTCGATTTTGGATTTGTCGCCCGCCGGCCATCAGCCCATGGCTTGCCATACGGGGCGCTTTACCCTTGCTTTTAATGGCGAGATTTATAACCATCTCGATCTGCGCCGCGAGCTGCAAACGGCCGGCCATGCACCCCAGTGGCGCGGCCATTCAGATACCGAGACCTTGCTTGCGGGCTTTGTCGCTTGGGGCGTGCAGGCCACGCTGCAGCGCTGCACGGGCATGTTTGCCTTTGCGCTGTGGGACAAAACAGAGCAAGTGCTGACACTGGCGCGCGACCGTTTGGGCGAAAAGCCTTTGTACTATGGCTGGCAGGGCGCGGGCGATGGCGCTTGCTTTCTGTTTGGTTCAGAGCTGAAGGCGCTCAAAAGCCACCCCGCATTTGCTGCGCCCATAGACCGCAACGCGCTGTGCTTGCTGATGCGGCACAACTACATCAACGCGCCGCATTCTATATATCAGGGTATATACAAATTGCTGCCGGGGCATGTGCTGACGGTGTCTATGCGCCAGCGCGAGCCGGTGTTGACGCAGTATTGGTCTCTGCCCGAAGTGGCCGAGCGTGGTGTGGCCCAGCCGCTGCAGGGCAATGCCGAGCAGGTGACTGACCAGCTAGAGGCGCTGCTGAAATCTGCCGTGGCGCAGCAAATGCTGGCGGATGTGCCGCTAGGCGCTTTTCTCTCGGGCGGCATAGATTCATCCACCGTGGTGGCGCTGATGCAGGCACAGTCTGATCGCCCCGTCAAAACCTTCACCATCGGCTTTAACGAAGAGGGTTATAACGAAGCCGTACACGCCAAAGCGGTGGCTCGGCACTTGGGCACTGAGCATACCGAGCTGTATGTGACGGCCAAGCAAGCGCTGGATGTCATCCCCAAGCTGCCGCAGTTGTATTGCGAGCCTTTTTCTGATTCATCACAAATACCCACTTTTTTGGTCAGCCAACTGGCTAGGCAGAATGTTACGGTCGCGCTCTCGGGCGATGCGGGTGATGAGCTGTTTTGTGGTTACAGCCGCTACACGCAGGCGCGTGATTTGTGGGGCAAAGTCTCGCGTATTCCGCATGGCTTGCGCGCACCCGCAGCGGCGGGCATACGCGCCCTGTCGCCTGCGGCGTGGAATGCCTTGCTGTCGCCAGTGCGTGGGCTGTTGCCCAGCAGCTTGCGCCAAGCCAATATGGGCGACAAATTGCATAAAGGTGCGGCGCTCCTGTCTGCCGAGCAGGTGGATGAGCTGTATTTAAAGCTGGTTACCCACTGGGAGCCGGAGGGCTTGGTGTTGAAAGGGCAAGAGCCGCATACGGCCTTGCGCGGCCAACCGCTGGCCTTAAGCGGGCTAGACGCCGTGCAGCGCATGATGGCGCTAGATGCTATTACTTATTTACCGGGCGATATTTTGACCAAAGTGGACCGCGCCGCGATGGGGGTGAGTTTAGAAACGCGCGTACCGTTTTTAGACCACCGCGTGGTCGAGTTCGCGTGGCGCGTGCCACAAGCGATGAAGTTGCACGATGGTGTGGGCAAGTGGATTTTGCGCCAAGTGTTGTATCGCCATGTGCCCCAAGCCATGATCGAGCGGCCCAAAATGGGATTTGGCGTGCCGATAGGCGACTGGTTGCGCGGCCCGCTGCGCGCATGGGCAGAAGAGTTGCTGGATGAAAACAAGCTGCGCCAGCAGGGCTTTTTGAACCCCGCGCCAATACGGCAAAAATGGGCTGAACACTTGAGCGGCCAGCGCAATTGGCAGCACCATTTGTGGGATGTGCTGATGTTTCAAGCGTGGTTAGACGAGCAAACTTAGGCCGTGCGACAAAGGATGAAATTTCACTGATTACCTTCATATCCCAGGCATTTGCGAATGCCCATAGCGTTGCCCTGTTCTTTATCGTGGAGCAAAAATTTTACTTAGTGAAAGATAAATGAAAGCATTCGCCCTCATCACCAGCCACGCTCCTTCATTGGTCGGTTTCCGTGGCCCACTCATTCGGGCGCTGCGCGCGCGCGGTGTAGCCGTGTATGCCTTAGCGCCCAATTTTGATGCCCAAACGCGCGCCGCCGTGCAGGCCATGGGCGCCACGGCGGTTGATATGCCGATGAGCCGCACGGGTATGAACCCCTGGCGCGACGCGCGCAACACTTGGCAGCTGGCGGGCATTTTGCGGCAGCTAAAGCCCGATATCAGCTTGGGCTATTTCATCAAGCCCGTCATTTTTGGCTCCATCGCCGCATGGTGGGCGGGTGTGCCGCGCCGCTTTGCCATGGTCGAGGGGCTGGGTTTTGTGTTTACGCCCACGGGCGACCATTTGTCTTTCAAGCGCCGCGTGCTCAAGCGCTTGGTTCTGTGGCTCTACAAACTGGGCATGTCGCGGGCGGATCGGGTTTTCTTCCTCAACCCTGACGATTTGGGCGAGTTGGTGGCTGCGGGTTTGTTGCCAGCCGACAAGGGGTTTATGGTGGGCGGCATCGGTGTTGATTTAACCCAGTGGCTGGTTGCGCCACCGGTGCAAGCGCCCGTCACCTTTATGCTGGTGGCGCGTTTGCTGCGCGAGAAGGGCGTGGCCGAATACGCCGCCGCCGCGCGCCTGGTTAAGCGGCAGCACCCGCAGGCGCGCTTTATTCTGTTGGGCGGGCTAGACGATAACCTCGGCGCCATTGCACTGGCTGAGGTGCAGGAGTGGGTGGCCGAGGGCATTTT
>JAMIFN010000085.1:0-15708 GCA_035906235.1 Allobrachymonas sp.
GAATTTCATCCTGCTTGTCTAGCCCTAGCGGGCTTAGGCTTTCGCCGGCACGTGCGTAGTAGTGCCCCTTCCATGCAATCGGAATGCCCTGTGGTGCGGCAGGAATTTCGAAAAGCAACACGCGACCATTGGCGTGCTGCAACTCGTGGATATTGCGAAATGTGATGCGCGGTTCAGTGTCGATGGCGACTTGCTGCTTAAGGCTTTGCAGGCGTTCGATCTGTATGCGGTAATCGGTACCGACGATGCTGCGAGTTTTATTGTTTACGCCAAACACCAGCCAGCCGCGTTCGGTTCCGCGCAGGTTTGCCTCGTTCGCCAGCGCGGAGAAATATTTGCCAATGTCATCCGTGCCATAGGCATCGGTGGCCTGCTTAAACTCCACCACCTCGTTCTCCCAAGTGGCAATCAAGCGCTCAAGTACGGCTTTTAGCTCCAATGAATCCATATATGGTCTTAAGTGCTCTTCTCTTGCTTAGTGTCTGACGATGGGTATTAGCTCAAAGTAGGCTATTGTGCAAGAAATCGCGCTCCCGTAGAGGGTTAAAAATAACCTAGATACCCCCCAGCAGCATTGGGCACAGATAAGGTTGTTAAGCGCGCCCTATTAAGGCGAACCCGTGACGAATTTACACCAAGCAGCCATCAGCTCTCGGCGCTGCTCAAGAAGGTCGGTGCGGTGGTAAGCTGCCTCTACCTTGTTTTGAATGGAATGCGCAAGAGCGCGTTCAGCCAAATCACGGGCATAGCCGTTTTCACTACACCAGTCCCGAAAGCTTGAACGAAAGCCATGCACAGTAGCTATTCGGTTGGGCGTGTCGCTCGCAGCTTTTAGGCGGCGCATCAGCGCTGTAAGGGCCATATCGGAGAGAATGATGCCATCTCGGTTGGATGGGAATACCAAGGTTTCATGTGTAAAGCGCCGCCCTTGAAGAATTTCGAGCATTCGGGGTGTCAGGGGGACACGGAGGGGCATCTTTGCCTTCATGCGCTCAGCGGGAATGCACCAAATCGCCTTATCAAAATCCACCTCACTCCAGGTCATGCCTCGTGCTTCGCCCGACCTGCAAGCGGTCAAAATCACAAATTCCAAAAGGGTGCGCGTCACCTCTTCCCTTTGGCCAGAGCGCAGATCTGTAATGAACGCCGGAATTTGTCTCCAAGGCATAGCCGGATGGTGATTGGTTCTGACAGCCTTCCCCTGTTGCTGTGGCAATAAATGAGAGACAACATCGACGGGGTTAGATTGACAATACCCGTGTGCCCATCCCCAGCCCATAACGGCATGGATGCGCTGCTTGACTCGCGTGGCTGTTTCGGCTTTTTCTAGCCAAATCGGCCGCAAAGCATCAGCCACATCTTTAGGCTGGATTTCATTGAGCAATTTACCGCCTAAGACTGGGAATACATAGTCACGCAGGGTGTTGATCCACTGATCGCCGTGTTTGGCGTTTTTCCAGCCTGGCAATAAGCTTTGGTGTAGAGCGTAAGCTGCTTCTTCAAAGCTTGGAGGCTTGATAGATTCTTCAGCTGCGATTTTTGCTTTGATTTCTAGCGGATCATTACCTTGGGCAATTTCTACACGCATATCGTTGGCGCATCGGCCTGCTTCGGAAATAGATACTTCAGGGTAAGAGCCCAAGCCTGCATTTCTGCGTTTACCCGTCACAGGGCTGACATAGCGCAACACCCATTTACCACGCCCTTTGGTTTTGGATGGATGCAAGGCTAGGCCTGCAACGCCCCCATGAGGGATAACCCCGTCGCTAGGCTTAATGTTTCGTGCTTTGGTGTCGGTGATGATGGCCATTTTGAAAGCCTTTCTGGTATGCCATTTGGTATGCCATTTGAAGCCTCCAGTATGCCATCTGGTATGCCATTTTTTGTTGGCTGAAAAAATATAGCCTTGGATGTTGTTAGAAATATATTTCTTATAAATCAATAAGATATGGGATGTTCATTGAACGATTTTAGATATTTTTGGACGCCAAAATGAATGTCACCTCTTCCGCCAAAACATGAAAAAGCCGCTGAAACTTCAGCGGCTTTTTTACGCCGTTTTGCCCCGTATCACTCGTACTGCTGGGCTTGGGCAATAGCCTGCTGCCAAGCCTGCTTTTTTGTACGGCTTTTTAACCAGCGCTGACCAATTGAGCCTATGGCCAAGCACCAAACGCTAAAAGCCAATAAGCCAAGTATCCATAGCCAGTGCCCTTCTACGGCTTTCCAATCCATCACCACATGCGCAGGCTGGGTGATGATGGTTTCTGTAATTTGCGCGCACGGTACATCGTGCATGCTGATTTCACCTCGGCTATTTTTGCAACGGTAGGGCATACCAATTAACCCCTTTTGGCCGTTTTCGTAATACTGGCCAAAATCGCCGCCAGTTGCTGCGCTTCATCAGTCAAGGGCGCAAGGTTGATGCTGGGCGCTTGCTCGCTGGCCGCCAAGAGGCGCAGCCAGTAATGCGTTTGGCGGGCGGCGCCAGCTGCCGCTTGCATGGCGGCGATGAAATCGGTTTTTCCGCTGCCGTGCGCTTCTTCCACCTGCGCGGCTATGCCTGTGCCCGCACGCAATAGCGCATCGCCCAAAGCGGGCAACACTTGGGGCTGTTCACGCAGAGACAGGCAAAGCTGCACGATGTCTACAGAAAATTCAAAAGCGCGGTCTTTGATGTCCATGGTGTTTCGGTGCTTCAGTTGGTTTGAGGGATGACGGTGTTTAGATGACCTTGGCCCGCATCAAATCGTGCGTATTGAGGGCGCCCACCAGCACGCCGGCCTCATCCACCACCAGCACGCTGTTGATGTGGTGCGCTTCCATCAGCGCCACGGCATCGACCGCCAGCGCCTGTGCGCGGATGGTGTGCGGATTGGCGTGCATCAGTTGCCCCGCCGTTTGGCTGCGCAGGTCGCTGCCTTTTTCAATATGGCGGCGCAAATCACCGTCAGTAAAAATGCCCATGGGTTTGCCTTGCGCATCCACCACGGCGGCGGCGCCTAGGCCCTTGGCACTCATCTCGCGCATCAGCTCGCTCAAACTGGCGTTGGCTGCCACTTTGGGCGCGGCATCGCCCGCGCGCATGACATCGTGCACACGGGTGAGCAAGCGCCGCCCCAGTGCCCCGCCGGGGTGGCTGCGGGCAAAGTCTTCAGCGCCAAAGCCTTTGGCGTCTAGCAGCACCACAGCCAGCGCGTCGCCCAGCGCCAATTGCGCCGTGGTGCTGGCGGTGGGGGCTAAATTCAGCGGGCAGGCTTCGCGGCTGACGGCGCTGCTGATGCAGGCATCGGCGCTTTGCCCCAGGCTAGAGCTGGGCACGCCCGTCATGGCAATCAGCGGCGCGCCCATGCGTTTAATCAGCGGCAGGATGGCGGTCAGCTCGCTCGATTCGCCCGAGTTAGAAATGGCCAACACCACATCGGCAGCCGTCAGCATGCCCAAATCGCCGTGGCTGGCCTCGGCGGGGTGTACAAAAAATGCGGGCGAACCTGTGGATGCCAGCGTAGCGGCAATCTTGCGCCCCACATGGCCGCTTTTGCCCATGCCGGTGACGACGATGCGCCCCGTGCACGCCAGGCACAGCTGCACCGCCTGCACAAATTGCGCGTCAATGCGGGCGGCGCATTCGCCCAGGGCTTCTTGTTCTATGGCCAGCGTGCGCTGGGCGAGGGCGATCATGTCTTGGGGCTTCATGGGCTGGATTTTATGCAGGCTGCTGCGGCCGAGCTGGCGCTTTGCCTTATGATTTTGCACCTTGCTGCTGGTTTTTAAGGTGTTTTTGGTGTTTTAGGCCGAAAAACCTGCCTGAGCAGCTATTAAATCAATAGTAATTTCTTTTCTGAGAAAGCCCACCATGCCCGTCAATTTCAGCGCCGCCGATCCTGCTTCTTTGCACCCCATTGCGGGCGTGCGCATCGGCACTGTAGAAGCTGGCGTGCGCAAAAAGAACCGCAAAGATGTGACCCTGTTTTTGCTGGATGAGGGCACGAGCGTGGGCGGTGTGTTCACCAGCAACCGCTTTTGCGCAGCACCTGTGCAGATTTGCCAGCAGCAATTGGCCGCAGGCGCTGCGGTGCGCGCCCTGATTATCAACACCGGCAATGCGAATGCGGGCACGGGCGCAGACGGCTACGCCCGCGCCGAAAACATTTGCCGCGCGCTGGCGACGCAGTTGCAAATTAGCCCTGCGCAAGTGCTGCCCTTCAGCACGGGCGTCATCATGGAGCCGCTGCCCGACGACCGCATCATAGCCGCCCTGCCTGCCGCAGAACAAAACGCCGCGCCTGCCAATTGGGGCGATGCGGCGACAGCCATCATGACCACCGACACCGTGCCCAAGGCGCATAGCCTGCAAGCGCAAGTGGGCGGCAAAACCATCAGCATCACCGGCATTAGCAAGGGCGCAGGCATGATCCGCCCGAATATGGCGACCATGCTGGGCTTTATGGCAACCGATGCCGCCGTTGCGCCGGCGCTGATGCAAGAGATCACGCGCCGCGTGGCCGATGCGTCCTTCAACGCCATCACGGTCGATGGCGATACCTCGACCAACGATTCTTTCATCATCGCCGCCACGGGCCAGGCGGGCAATGCGCCCGTTGCCAGTTTAGACAGCGCCGATGGTCAGGCCCTGCTGGCCGCGCTAACGCAAGCGGCGCAGGTTTTGGCGCAGGCCATTGTGCGCGATGGCGAGGGCGCGACCAAATTCATCACCATCCGCATAGCAGGCGGCAAGACCGAGGCCGAGTGCAAACAAGTGGCCTACGCCATTGCGCATTCGCCCTTGGTGAAAACCGCATTTTTTGCCAGCGACCCTAACCTTGGGCGCATTTTGGCCGCCGTGGGTTATGCGGGCATTGCCGATTTAGACCCAAGTCTGATTGAGCTGCATTTAGACGATGTGCATGTGGCGACCAAGGGCGGGCGCAAGCCTGAATACCGCGAGGAAGACGGTCAACGCGTCATGGCGCAAAGCGAAATCACGGTGAGCGTAGGGCTGGGGCGCGGGCAGGCAGCGGCTACGGTGTGGACCTGCGATTTGAGCCATGAATATGTCAGCATCAATGCCGACTATCGGTCCTGAGTTTTAAGGCTGTTGCAGGGGTTTTTAGGGGTGTTTTAGGCTATGTCCGCGTTAGCTTTTGTAAACGCAATTGATCAGGCCTATAGTGGATTTCAAGAGCATCCGACTGGTGGAGGTGCATCATGGAACGCAGCAACTTTGGCAAACTTTTGGCTGGTTTGGTACAACTAACCGAGCCTCAGCGCAAGCGCCGACGACAAGCCTTGGATGCCGCACTTTCCATGCACTCACCGCCACGCCCTTGGCACATCTGCGCAAGCGGGAACTCTGGCTAAGTTATGGCCAAGCATTGATCGATGGCCTGAGCTTGCGCCAGGCTGCTACGCGCTGCGGGGTGGATAAAGATACCGCCTTGCGCTGGCGCCATCGTTTCTTGGCTGCAGCCGCGAATCACCGCGCCGAGCGCGAAGGCGGGATAGTCGAGGCCGATGAAACCTTCTTTCTAGAGTCGTTCAAAGGACAGCGCCACTTGCATAGACCCGCGCGCAAGCGCGGAGGCGTAGGGCAAGCTTGGGAGCATATTGCCGTCTTGGTGGTGCGAGATCGCAGCGGACAAACAGCAGACTTTCCATTAGAAAGAGCAGATACCCAGCACATCGCAGCCGTGCTGCGCCCCCTGGTGGAGCCTGACGCTATCCTCTGCACGGATGGCGCCGCGGTGTATAAGGCCGTCTCGCGCACGCTAGGCTTGACGCACCGCCCGATTAATCTCCAGCAGGGTATCCGCGTACTAGAGGGCTGTTTTCATCTGCAGAATGTTAACGCTTATGACTCTCGTCTCAAAGAGTGGCTGCGGCGCTTTCATGGCGTGGCCACGAAGTATCTAACCAACTATCTCGGCTGGCGACGCTTGCTTGAGCGCTATCGCCAGAACATTACACCAGTCGATTGCTTACAAGAGGCCCTCGGCAGATTTCAGGTTCAACAGCTAACGCGGACATAGCCCTTATTTACCTTAAAATTAAGCGGTCTGTAGCAAAACCATTCTTGGATGCTGGCGCTCGATGAGCAAGATAGGATACTGGGCAGGCCTGCTGCAGCTTTTCCATCAAAACGCGTCATAGCGGGCGTTTTGCTGAATTTTCGAACAAAGTAGGCTCCATCTAATCACGGGATGGCCAGCGCCGACAGGGGCTTGAACAAACACTTTTTCACCCCATTTATACAGCTGTACTCGCGCAGCCTGTGCGTTTCGTTTTTTTTTGACACGAGGAGAGATTGCGCCATGAAACGCATACTTTTGTTTTTAGCCACCAACATCGCCGTAATGGTGGTGCTGGCCATCGTCACCCAGGTGCTAGGGGTCGATCCCAAGACCAGCGGTGGCTTGGTGATTTTCTCGGCGGTCATCGGCTTTACCGGCTCGATTTTCTCGCTCTTGATGAGCAAGCAGATCGCCAAATGGAGCACGCCCGGCTTTCGCACCATCGAACAGGCGCAAACGGCAGATGAGGCTTGGATCGTGGAAACCGTGCGCCGCTTTGCCGACCGCGCTGGCATCGGCATGCCCGAGGTGGGTATTTACGAGGGCGAGCCCAATGCCTTTGCCACGGGCGCCAGCCGCAACAATGCGCTGGTGGCGGTTTCTACGGGCTTGTTGCGCGCCATGAAACGCGAAGAGGTGGAAGCCGTGATCGGCCACGAAATCGCCCACATCGCCAACGGCGATATGGTGACCCTGACCTTGGTGCAGGGCGTGGTCAATACCTTTGTGGTTTACCTCAGCCGCGTGGCGGGTGCATTTTTTGGTGGCCGTGACGAAAACGGCAATAGCACGGGGCAAAGCTTTATGGTTACCTTGGTGCTGCAAATCGTGCTGGGCTTTTTGGCCAGCATGATCGTGGCTTGGTTCAGCCGCCAACGCGAATTCCGCGCCGACGCGGGTTCGGCGCAGTACATGGGCAGCAGCCGCAATATGCAGGCGGCGTTGGCACGGTTGGGCGGCGTGGAGGCGGGCGAACTGCCGCAATCCATGCAGGCCATGGGTATTGCGGGCGGTTTGCGTGGTTTGTTCAGCTCGCACCCGCCGCTGGAAGAGCGCATTGCGCGTTTGAAAGCATCAGGTATTTAATTTTTACCGCAAAGCACAAGGGCGCATCAAGCGCCCTTTTTTTTGTGTATCACCCCTTGGTGTTGCGGCTACTGTTAAACATTAGCCACGCAGCGCAAGGCCTCTTGCGCCAGTAGTTTGGCGGGCGAGAGCACGGGAATGCCGAGGTTTTCGGTCGTTAGCATCAGCGACATTTCGCTGGTGCCCAAAATAATGGCTTCGCAGCCTTGCTTTTTCAGCTCTTGCGCGGCAGCTTGCAAGAAGCGAAAACTCTCGATTTTGTGGATGCCCAAGAACATTTCACTGACCATGATGTCGTCTATGGCCTCGGTGGTTGCTTTAGGGGGCGTTGCGCATCCCATGCGGTAGGCGGCCAAGGTGGCTTGGTAAACGCCGCTATCGATGACCCAGTTGGTGCCGAGTAAACCCAATTTTTTATAGCCCGCAATCAGCGCGGCCTCGGCGACCACTTCGCTCACACTCAGCCAAGGCAGGGGGCTTTTGGGCAGCACAAATGGCATGGCCGCGTGTACCGAGCTGTCGGGCGAAATCAGCATTTGCGCGCCTATGCTGGCGAGTTTTTCGGCAGATGCCAGCAGTAGGTTGGCTATGTCCTGGTGCTCGCCATGGTCCAGATGGTGCATATGGCGCGCCAGCGGGACAATATGCAACGAGACTTCGGGATGGTCGTGCGAAGCCCCCGAGTGTTTAGCACCTTCGGTACAAATGGTGCGCACGCATAAGCACGCGCCCTCAGCCGAGTTGGAAACAATCCCGATATGCACACGACCCTTTCAGTTCATTGCGAAGACTGAGGCTATGCTAGCAGGCAAATGCGAGATAGGCAAAAATTACTGACCCGATTTTGTAATTTTACCGCTCATGCTTATGAAAAAAAGTGTTTAAGCTTGTCCGACCAACTTTGGTTGCTGGGGTTGTGTTTGCCCCCGCCTTTTTTCAGCGAGTCGTCCAGCTCTTTGAGCAATTTGCGCTGGTGTTCAGTCAGTTTGACAGGTGTTTCCACCAGAATATGGCAGTACAAATCGCCGGCGATGGACGAGCGCACGCCCTTGATGCCTTTGCCGCGCAGGCGGAACTGCTTGCCGTGCTGCGTACCTTCAGGAATGTCGATGGCGGCCTTGCCGTTCAAGGTGGGCACATCAATCTCGCCGCCTAGCGCAGCTGTGACCATGCTGACGGGCACTTCGCAGTGCAGATCGTCGCCGTCGCGCTCAAAAATCTCGTGCTTTTTCAGGTGGATGTCGATGTACAAATCGCCGGGCGGGCCGCCATTGCTGCCAGGTTCGCCGTTGCCGCTGGACCGAATGCGCATGCCGTCGTCGATGCCGGCGGGGATTTTGATTTCCAGCTCTTTTTGTTTTTTCTTTTTGCCCTGACCGTGGCAGTCGGTGCAGGGGGATTCGATGGTTTTGCCCGTGCCCCGGCAGTGCGGGCAGGTTTGCTGCATTTGCATCGGCCCCATGCGCACATGCACCGCGCCCGAGCCGCCGCAGGTTTTGCAGGTGACGGGCTGGGTGCCGGGTTTGGCGCCCGTGCCGTGGCAGGTGTTGCAGTCTTCCCAGCTGGGGATGCGGATGGTGCTGTCTTTTCCCGCTGCGGCCTCTTCCAGCGTGATTTCCATGGTGTAGCTCAGGTCATTGCCACGGTAAACCTGGCGTCCACCACCACGCCCGCTGCGGCCGCCGCCACCAAAAATATCGCCAAAGATGTCACCAAAGGCATCGCCAAAACCGCCCATGCCGGCGCCGCCACCACCAAAACCGCGATTGGGGTCCACGCCGGCGTGTCCGTACTGGTCGTAAGCGGCTTTTTTCTGCGGGTCAGACAGCATTTCATAGGCCTCTTTCACCACCTTGAAATGCGCCTCGGCCTCGGCCGCCTTCTCTCCCTGGTTGCGGTCGGGGTGGTACTTCATCGCCAGTTTGCGATAGGCTTTTTTAATCTCGTCATCCGAGGCGCTGCGCCCCACGCCCAATACTTCGTAAAAATCGCGCTTGCTCATAATCTTCTTTAAAAATAATAGCTGCTCAGGCAGGTTTTTCGGCCTAAAGTGCCAAAAACATGCCGAATTTTAAGCCATGTTGCCCCTGGGCTAAACCCCGTCTTGGCAGCGCACTTGGGGGCGATGGTGGGTTTTGCAAGGCAAAAAAAACGCTGCTCGGGGGAGCAGCGTTGGCCTTGGGCAGGCTAGCTCGGTCTGCCTTAGCCCATATGGATGCCGCCGTTGATCGAAAAGTCTGCGCCTGTGGAGTAGCCACTGTGGTCTGAAGCCAGCCAGGCCACGATAGAGGCAATTTCGCTAGGCTCGCCCAAGCGTTTGACAGGGATGGTGGCGACGATTTTCTCCAGCACTTCCTCGCGGATGGATTTGACCATTTCGGTGCCGATATAGCCTGGGCTAACCGTATTCACGGTCACGCCCTTGCCCGCCAGCTCTTGCGCCAGCGCCATGGTAAAGCCGTGCATACCCGCTTTGGCGGCGGAGTAATTGGTTTGCCCCGCTTGGCCTTTTTCGCCATTGACCGAGGAGATATTGATGATGCGCCCCCAGCCGCGATTCGCCATATCGCCCACCACCTGTTTGGTGACATTGAAGAGCGAGTTGAGGTTGGTGCTGATGACTGAGCTCCAGTCTTCGGGCGTCATTTTCAAAAACATGCGGTCGCGCGTGATGCCGGCGTTGTTCACCAGCACATCGACACAGCCATGCTCGGCCTTGACTTTTTCAAAGGCCTCTGTCGTGGATTCCCAATCAGAAACATTGCCCGCCGAGGCGTAGAAAGTAAAGCCCAGCGCCTTTTGCTCGGCCAGCCATTTTTGCGCGTCGCGGCTAGGGCCACAGCCAGCAATGACCTTAAAACCATCTTGGTGCAATCGTTGACACATGGCGGTGCCGATGCCACCCATACCGCCTGTGACATATGCGACTTTTTGACTCATAACTCTTGTCTCCTTGGTAAAACTCTATATCCCAAAATTGGAAAATACGCCAATTCATCATAAGCGCAATAGGGTGAAAAACTGAGGCAAAGACCCCGCCTCTGCCCTAGGGGAAACACCGCTTTTGCTCGACATTGATGCAGTTGTTGACGCAAGTCCAAAACCCATGATGGGCATGCCATTGGGGATGTCAAAAAAGACCTAATGCCAGCAAGGGTTTTTATAGAATCGGCCACAATCGCCCACCATCAATACTCAGGCTTTATTCATATCCCCCTTAGGTTTTCGATAGGAACTTTATGCGTAGCAGCTACCACCCTTTTTCTGTACTCTGGCACTGGTTAATCGCCATCTTGCTGGTTGCCACCTATTACTTTGTCTTGGGTCGCCCCGATACGCCCGGCCCCAGCCCCGAAAAACTGCAGATGATGAGCTACCACAAATGGGCGGGCATCACGGTGCTGTTTTTCAGCCTAATCCGCATGGCCAGCCGTTTTGTCTTTGCCGCGCCGCCCATGGGCGCTGATGTGCGCATGCCCGCTTGGCAGGGCAAGGTACACAAAATCACTTTGCTGCTGATGCTGCTGCTCACCGTGGCGATTCCTTTGGGTGGCTGGCTCATGAGCTCGGCCGCGGGCCGCCCCGTGGTCATGTTCGGCCTGTGGCCATTGCCTGATTTGATCGGCGTGAATGAGGCGCTGGCTGGGCAAATCAAAGAAGTGCATGAAACGGCGGCGTGGACTTTGCTGGTTTTGGCGGGCTTGCACACGGCCGCTGCGCTGAAGCATTATTTTGTGGACAAAGACAGCGTGCTGGCGCGCATGGTGCCGTTTTTGAAAAAATAAGGAGCTGCCATATGAAAACCCACCTCACGGCTTTCAGTCTGGCAACTGCCGCCGCCTTATCAGCATGGCCAGCAGGCGCAGCCCCCGCCACCAGCCCCGTTAAAACCAAGCCCACGCAGGCGGCTGCGGCCCAAGTTGCGGCTACTGCAACCACAGCGGCCACGGCAGCCAGCGCCAACCAATTGTTGCCCGCGCAAAGCGAAGTGCGTTTTACCGCCAAGCAAATGGGCGTATCCATGCCCGGCATGTTCAGCAAATTGGCGGGCTCGGTGCAGTGGAACGCGGCCAAGCCCGAAGCCAGCCGCATCCGCCTAGAAATTCCTGTAGCCAGCGCCACCGTGGGCGCGCCCGAAATGGATGCCGAGCTGCCCAAGGCCGAATGGTTTGGCGCCAGCCAATTTCCCACGGCGGTGTTTGAATCGAGCAGCGTGCACGCCCTGGGCGGCAATCGCTACGAGGTGCAAGGCAGCCTCAATATCAAAGGCGTGCGCCTGCCCGTTAAAACCGAGGCCACGGTTTTGCCCAACCCCGCCGACAAAGGCGCCACCAGCACAGCCAGTGGCACGCTGAACATCGCGCGCTTGGCCTACAAAATCGGCCTAGGCGCATGGGGCGACACCAGTGTGGTGGCCGATGCGGTGCAAATCCAATACAACATCCGTTTGAAAACCCAACCCTAAGAAAGCTCTGCCCCCCTTTCGGCGTTTGCATCTCACCATCAAGCGAGCTACTTTGCCCAAAAAACTCACCAGCACACCCGCTATGGCTCGTTTTCCCGCCTCGTATCTCATCTTGATGGATGAGCGCCAACATTCAAAAAGGGTTCTGCTGAGCTTTCCTAATTTTTTTACCCAACCCATAAGGAGTGTTTGATGAAGAAAACTGTTTTTGCCGCCGTCGTGATACCTGCTATGGCTGCGGCTTTTGCCGTATCTGCCAGCGTGCAGGCCGCCCCCGTCACCTTCAAGGCCGACCCCACGCACACCTTTGTGACATACGAGACGATACATAAAGGCATATCCACCAACCGTGGGCGTTTTGACAAAACTGAAGCGGTGATGACCTTGGATCGTGCGGAAAAAACCGGTAGCGTTAGCGTCAAAATCGACCCCGCATCAGTAAACACGGGCGTAGATGCTATGAATAAGCACCTGCAAGGCGCGGATTTTTTTGATGTGGCCAAGCACCCCGAAGTTAGCTTCAAAGGCGACAAATTCACTTTTGATGCCCAAGGCCAGGTTAAAACCGTTACGGGTGAACTGAGCATCGTGGGTAAGTCGCATCCTGTTGTACTGACCGCCGAACGCTTTGCTTGCAACACCAATGCCGTGTCTAAGGTCGAAACCTGCGGCGGTGATTTCAAAACCACCATCAAACGCGACCAATGGGGCATGAACTACGCCTTGCAATACCCAGGCATGAGCCCCGATGTGCACCTCTTGATTCAGGTGGAAGCTGCGTCTGAGCCTGCCGCTGCTGAAGCCGAGGTCCAATAAGTCTTGCTCTAGCTAGCCATTTAGGCGCTAAGCACTAAAAAGCGCCCTTCGTGCAAGGGCGCTTTTTGATGATGTTTTAGGCAATTCTGGCCGATAAACCTGCCTGAGTAGCTATGGTTTTTTTGCAAGTTGAAAAGGATCTTCTGCACTGACCTCAACCAACTCTCGTACAGTGCGTGCCACGCCGATTTTCCAGTCAGGCATACGCAGGTGAAAAGTGTTCATCAGCTTGCTGCAGTCAAGGCGGCTATTGCCTGGGCGCTGGGCGCGGCTGGGGTAATCTTGGCTGCCCAAGGCTTTGATGGCCATGGGGCTGGGGATGCACAAAGGTGCCCCCAACAGGCGCGCTGCTTCGACGGCAAAACAGGCGTATTCGTACCAATTGGTCGAACCCGTCGCGCTGAGGTGGTACAGCCCGCTTAAACGCTTGCGCCCATGTCCCATGTGGATGGCGCCAGCGGTGACATCGGCAATCAATTCAGCACTAGTGGGGCTGCCAAATTGGTCAGCCACGACGCCAAAGCTCTCTTGCGTAGCGGCCAGACGCAAAATGGTTTTCAGAAAATTTTGGCGTCGGGTGGAGTACACCCAACTGGTGCGAAAAATCAAATGTCTGCAGCCCGAGGCGCGTACCGCAATCTCGCCCTTGAGCTTGCTTTGGCCATACACATTGATGGGATCGACCGCCGCCGTTTCGCCACGCGCATACTGGCCTGAGCCACGGAACACATAGTCGCTGGAATAGTGCACCAGCAGGGCTTTGATGTCTTTGGCGGCCTCGGCCATCACTGCCGGCGCTTGGTGGTTGAGCAGATCAGCCAAGCGGGGATCGTCTTCAGCCCCATCGACATCGGTATAGGCCGCAGCATTCACAATAACATCGGGGCGCAGATGCAAAATCGTGCGTCTAATGCCTTCTAAATTGCGTAAATCGCCGCAAATGTGGACATCTTGGGTACTGGAATCAGTGGCAATCAGATCACCCAATAGCGACAAGGGGCGTTGCAGTTCCCATCCGATTTGCCCATTTTTTCCAAACAAAAGAATCTTCATCAGAGGTGTGTTGGTGTCAAAGATAATGCAGAGCAGGATAGCGTAAACCGCCGCAATTGGGTAGACACGGTGTCACGCTGTGGCACAGAACGAACAAACGCGCTGCTGCCGCAGCCCCCAATCCGATTCGATAAAATTACGCCCTTGACTTTATCTATAACTGGAGAAACAAACATGGCAGCACTGCCCAGCATGGCCGACCGCGACGGCAAAATCTGGATGGACGGACAGATGGTGGATTGGCGCGACGCCAAAGTGCATGTGCTCACCCACACCCTGCACTACGGCTGTGGCGTGTTCGAAGGCGTGCGCGCCTACGACACGGTAAACGGCCCGGCCGTGTTTCGCCTGCAAGAGCACACCGACCGCCTGTTCAACAGCGCCAAAATCCTGCGCATGAAAATGCCCTTTAGCAAGGACGAAATCAACGCTGCGCAGCTCGAAGCCGTGCGCGCCAATGGCCTGAAATCGGGCTATATCCGCCCGCTGGTGTGGCTGGGTTCAGAAAAAATGGGCGTCAGCCCCAAAGGCGCAGCCGTACATGTCATGGTTGCTGCTTGGCACTGGGGTGCATATTTGGGCGAAGACGGCATGAAACGCGGCATCCGCGTCAAAACCTCCAGCTACACCCGCCACCATGTCAATATCACCATGACGCAGGCCAAGGCCGTGAGTAATTACAGCAACTCCATTCTGGCCAATATGGAAGCCACGGACGACGGCTACGACGAAGCCCTGCTGCTGGACTCAGCCGGTTTTGTCAGCGAAGGCGCGGGCGAAAACATCTTCGTCATCAAAGACGGCATGATTTACACGCCCGATTTGTCGGCCGGTGCTTTGAACGGCATCACGCGCAACACCATCTTTCACATTGCGGCTGATTTGGGCCTGACCATCAAAGAAAAACGCATCACCCGCGACGAAATCTACATTGCCGACGAAGCCTTCTTTACCGGCACGGCGGCCGAAGTCACGCCGATTCGCGAGCTTGACCGCCTAGAAATCGGCAGCGGCAGCCGTGGCCCGATTACCGAGAAAATCCAAGCCGCCTTCTTCGACATCGTCAATGGACGCAACCCCAAATACAGCCACTGGCTGACCCAGGTTTAAGGGGCAGGGCATGAGCGCACAGCAGCATCCCGTGGTCGAGCTAAAGGCCAGCGAACTCAACAGCTGGGGCGGCATTTTTTGCCCCAGCCCGCAGGCGCATATGGCGGTGAAAAACAACCACCCGCGCGTGCAAGTGCAGGTCAGTGACAAAGGCGAAGGCCAATGCATTTACTGCGGCACGGTCTATCGCCTGAAAGCTGGCGAGCACTTTGCGGGGCATTGAGTGCAGCAGTAGCTTAACCGCTCTTGAAAAATGAGCTGCTCAGGCAAGTTTGACAGACATTACGGCATAAAAACTACAAAAAATCCCCTTTTTGGTTTTTTGTTTTGGGTTCGTGTTCGTGTGTTTGTCTTTGATGAAAGTCTGCGCTTTGATTACTATTTGAGTCTAGGGATCCTCTAAAAACCGCCATTTCCAACGACGGATTGGCGGCAACAGCTTGAATTATGTCGGCTTGCCCATTTTTTGAGCAAATCGAGACGGTTTTGGGGTATTTTTGCCCCTGTTTTCCTTTTTCTCTCAGCCTTTTGCTCCCTGCAGACGCAATCCGGTCTTTGATGTTTCACCTTGGCGGTAAAAAGCATCGACTTTCTTGTCCAGCAGCATGGCCAAGCGCTTGATGTTGTAGCAAGTGGCCATCATCGTCATGGCGACTGTGGCTCTAGCTTGGCCAATGGTGCGAATGAGCTTGCCTCCCATGTGGCGTATTTGGGCAAAGGGGTGTTCTACACGAGCGCGAGTTTTGGCAATGCGCCCGTTGCGCTTTTTCTGGCAGGCGCTCAAGGGTTTGCCCGCTTGGCTTTGCGTTGGATGTGCTCGCGGTAACCCAACGCTTTGAGCATCTGGCTGCATTGGGCGCAGCGCAGCCGCTTGCCTGCTTTTGGGGACTTGGCCAAGACGGTCAAGCAGCACTGGGCGGGGATACTCAAAGCGTTTGATGCCTCCCGCTTGCACACGGGCTATGTGGAGGCGGTGAATTCTTTACTGCAAGCGGCCAAGGCTAAAGCAAGGGGCTACGGCACGACTGAGCACTTCATCGCAATGGCTTTCCTGATTGCAGGCAAGCTCTCGCACCTGCTGAGTATCCTTTGAAGAAGGCTAGGGCT
>JAMIFN010000086.1:0-26263 GCA_035906235.1 Allobrachymonas sp.
TTGGCTACAGGTTTGGCGGCAACTTTTTTAGCGACCGGCTTCGCTGCGGCTTTCTTGGCTACAGGCTTGGCGGCAACTTTTTTAGCGACCGGCTTCGCTGCGGCTTTCTTGGCTACAGGCTTGGCGGCAACTTTTTTAGCGGCCGGCTTCGCTGCGGCTTTCTTGGCTACAGGTTTGGCGACAACTTTTTTAGCGGCCGCAGTTTTGGCGACGGGCTTCGCCACGGCTTTTTTCGCCGGGGCTTTCACGAGAGTGGCTTTTTTCGCCGGGGCCTTTTTCGCTGCAACTTTTTTTGCAGCTACTTTCTTTGCTGTTGCCATAGTGGAATGCTCCTTGAAGTGATGGGACTAGCCTCTAACGCATGCCTCTGCGGTGTACACCCGCAGTTAGCACCTTTTGCAAGCTCAGTCTTTCACCAAACACTAAGCCGCAAAACCTACGCCGCAAAACCCGGAGTTCACCCCCAGTTCCGCGCCAACTCTGACCGAGCAGCCACTACTTTCTTCACACTCACGCCGGCAGCAGACAAACTAGCGGGTGCTTAATCCCAGGACAAAGCACCACCAGATTGGTACTCAATCACCCGGGTTTCGAAGAAGTTTCGCTCTTTTTTCAAATCGATCATCTCGCTCATCCAGGGGAAAGGATTTTCCTCATTGGGGAAGAGCGCATCTAGGCCAATTTGCGTCGCACGGCGGTTGGCGATGTAACGCAAATAACCTTTAAACATAGAAGCATTCAGGCCCAAAACGCCACGCGGCATGGTGTCTTCGGCATAACGGTATTCCAACTCCACCGCTTTTTCAAACAGCGCTTTGATTTCCGCTTTAAATTCGGCGGTCCACAAATGGGGGTTCTCCAGCTTGAGCTGGTTGATCAAATCGATGCCGAAATTGCAGTGCATGGATTCATCGCGCAGGATGTATTGGTACTGCTCGGCCGCGCCCGTCATTTTGTTTTGTCGTCCCAGCGCCAAAATTTGCGTAAAGCCGACATAGAAGAACAAGCCCTCCATGAGGCAAGCAAAGACGATCAGGCTTTTGAGCAAGGTCTGATCCGCCTCCGGCGTCCCCGTATGAAAATGGGGATCCATGATGGCCTCAATAAAGGGCAATAGGAACTCATCTTTATCGCGGATGGAAGTGACCTCGTGATAGGCGTTGAAGATTTCACCTTCGTCCAAGCCCAAAGACTCGACAATGTATTGGTAGGCGTGGGTGTGGATGGCCTCTTCAAAGGCCTGACGCAATAGAAATTGGCGACATTCAGGCGCAGTAATGTGCCGATAAGTGCCCAGCACGATATTGTTGGCAGCCAAGGAGTCAGCGGTCACGAAGAATCCCAGATTCCGTTTGATGATCCGGCGCTCATCTTCGCTTAAACCATTGGGATCTTTCCAGAGCGCGATATCGCGCGTCATATTCACCTCTTGCGGCATCCAGTGGTTGGCGCAAGTGGCCAGGTATTTTTCCCAGGCCCATTTGTATTTGAAAGGCACCAACTGATTCACATCAGTTTGGCCGTTGATGATGCGCTTATCAGCCACATTGACGCGGCGTGTGTTGTTGGTCGCAGCAGCTGCGGGCGTCGCAGACAGTGACGGCTGTGCAGCAGGCCCTGCGTTAACGATAGGCGCTGCGTTAGGGTTAGTGGCACCAGGCTTGTGTACCGGTGCAGGTGTGACTTCTTCGTCCCAGCTCAACATGATGTTCTCGACTCCGTAAATTATGTAAACAAGTACTGCGTTTGCAAAGTGTTTTCGCACTTCTCTTGCAGCGGCGATGGCAAGTCTGCGGGGCTATTTTTTGGCACGCACGCTCGCACATGCCGACTCGTTCATCCTGTTTTTTATTGACAAGCTTCGCAACCTGGGTCGTCAATGGCGCAGAACTTGATATCGGTCGCCGGGACGCTAGCCATTTCAGACTGTGCCTGGGCAGCTACTCTTTCGATAGCGGATGCTGTTTCAACGGAACTGGCCACAGCATTGAGCTGCCCCGCGCCAACGGTAGATTTTTCAGCATGGGTAGCACTGCGACTACGCAAATAGTATGTGGTTTTCAATCCACGCAGCCAAGCCAATTTATAGGTATCGTCTAGTTTTTTACCCGATACGCCCGAGATATAAATATTGAGCGACTGCGCTTGGTCTATCCATTTTTGGCGGCGTGCCGCCGCCTCTACCAACCAGCTTGTGTCAATCTCAAATGCCGTGGCATACAAGGCTTTGAGGTCTTGCGGGATACGATCAATCGGCAAGAGTGAGCCATCAAAATGCTTCAAATCCATGATCATGACATCGTCCCACAGCCCCAAGCGTTTCAGGTCGTGCACGAGGTACTGATTGATGACCGTGAACTCGCCCGAGAGATTCGACTTCACCGACAAATTGCCAAAGCTCGGCTCAATTGAGGCATCCACACCCACGATATTGGAAATGGTTGCCGTTGGTGCAATAGCTACGCAATTGGAATTGCGCATGCCGTCTTGCGAGATTTTTTGGCGCAAACTAGCCCAGTCCAAACGGCTGCTGCGATCCACTTCAACATAGCCGCCGCGTTCTTTGAGCAGCATATCAATCGAGTCCAGCGGCAAAATGCCTTGGCTCCAGAGTGAGCCTTGGTAGGTCGAATAAACACCGCGCTCCTTGGCCAATTCAGTCGAAGCCCAGTAGGCCTGATAGCACACTTGCTCCATCGACTGATCAGCAAATTCCACTGCGGCTTGGCTGGCATAAGGGATACGCAATTGGTGCAGCGCATCTTGAAAAGCCATGATGCCCAAGCCCACGGGGCGATGGCGCAGATTAGAGTCGCGCGCCTTTTTCACCGCGTAGTAATTGATGTCAATCACATTGTCTAACATGCGCATCGCGGTGCTGATGGTGGTTTTCAGCTTGGCCGCGTCGAGTTGCCCATCCTTCAAGTGGCGCAGCAAATTGACTGAACCTAAATTGCACACCGCAGTTTCCTCGTCGCTGGTGTTGAGTGTGATTTCGGTGCACAAATTAGACGAATGCACCACGCCTGCGTGCTGCTGCGGGCTGCGGATGTTGCAGGGGTCTTTAAAAGTGATCCACGGATGCCCGGTCTCAAACAACATAGAGAGCATTTTTCGCCATAGATCGGTGGCTAGCACTTGCTTAGACGGTTGAATCTCGCCGCGTGCAGCCTTGGCCTCATAGGCCACATAGGCGCGTTCAAAATCGGCGCCAAAACGGTCGTGCAAATCAGGGGCATCCGAAGGCGAAAAGAGGGTCCACTGGCCTTTTTCCATAACCCGGCGCATGAACAAATCAGGCACCCAGTTGGCCGTGTTCATGTCGTGCGTGCGGCGACGGTCATCGCCCGTGTTTTTGCGCAGCTCCAAGAACTCTTCAATATCCAAATGCCAAGTTTCCAAATAGGTACAGACTGCACCTTTGCGTTTGCCCCCTTGATTCACCGCCACTGCGGTGTCATTAACCACTTTCAAGAAAGGCACCACGCCTTGCGATTCTCCATTGGTGCCCTTGATATGGCTGCCCATGGCGCGCACGCGCGTCCAATCATTGCCCAGGCCGCCGGCGAACTTGGAGAGCAGTGCGTTTTCTTTGATGGACTCGTAAATGCCATCCAAATCATCAGGCACTGTTGTCAGGTAGCACGATGAAAGCTGTGGGCGCTGCGTGCCGCTGTTAAACAGGGTGGGTGTTGAGCTCATGAAATCAAAAGACGAGAGCACTTCGTAGAACTCAATCGCGCGTGCTTCGCGGTCTTTTTCATTTAGCGACAAGCCCATGGCAACGCGCATAAAAAAGGCCTGTGGCATCTCGATGCGCTGCTTTTTGCTGTGAATGAAATAGCGGTCATACAGGGTTTGCAGCCCCAGATAATCAAACTGCAAATCGCGTTCGGGCTTGAGCGCCGCACCCAGGCGTTGCAAGTCAAATTGCGCCAGTTTTTCATCCAGCAAATCGGCTTTTATGCCCTTGGCAATGTACGCACTGAAATAGGCTGGGTATTCCAGCGCCATCTCGTCTTGGCTGATATCGCGCCCCATCACTTCGCGGCGGATGGTGTGCAAAAGCAAACGCGCAGTGGCATAGGTATAGCTGGGGTCTTTTTCGATCAGGGTGCGCGCCGCCAGAATCGAGGCTTTGTGCACCTCGGCCAGAGGAATGCCGTCATAGATATTGCGCAGGGTTTCGGCGGCGATAGGTTCGGGGCGTACATCGCTACCCAGATTGGCACAGGCTGAGCTGATCAAGGCCAACAGGCGTGCTTCATTCAGGGGGTGGCGCTCGTCGCCATCCACAACATGCACGCTGCCCGGGGCGGCATTTTGCTCAACTTGGCCTGCGGCAGCACGCTCTTGCGCGCGGCGTTCGCGGTAGAGCACATAAGAGCGCGCCACCTCGTGGTTGCCCGAACGCATCAAACCCAGCTCAACCTGATCTTGCACATCTTCAATATGGAAAGTGCCACCGCCTGGGCGCGAGCGCATCAAGGCACGCACCACAGAAGTCGTCAGCTCATCAACCGTCTCGCGCACGCCGCTAGAGGCCGCGCCCTGCGTGCCGTGCACCGCCAAAAAGGCTTTCATCATGGCCACGGCAATTTTGCTAGGTTCAAAACTGACCACGGAGCCGTTGCGGCGCAAGATTTGGTATTGCGCCAAAAGGCCGGGGTCGCTAACCCCAAAATGCTGGTGCGCTGCAGCTGCAGGGGAGGCGAAATCAACAGATTGCATAGATGACTCTTCTCAAGAAAAAATAAACAGATCGCCGGCCATAGCCAAATACAGCCAGCAACAAAATAACCCACTACCGAAACCCCAAAAAGGGTAGCTTGCAAGACCCGCTTGTAGGCAAAAAGTCTCCGACTAAGGCCTAAAAACCAAGCCAAAAATGAAGGTGCAAGTACAGCGCTATGCGCCTACCCTGCCACTTCAAGCCCCCCATAAGCACCCGTTTTTAAAAATTCAAATTTAGGAGCAAAACGCTACAGGTAGCGTTCAAACCCCACATCAGGCACTAGGGGTAGTGTACGGGGATTTGATGACTTAGGGCAAAAAAGACTTTTGAAAACCCCAAAAACAGAGCGGGCAGCGGCGCTGCGGGCTTCTTTTTCACCCTGCTGTTAGGCGCAAAGATGCGTCCCTTGGGCAATCTTTTTTGTCGTCGCCCATTTGGCGCGGCCTAGCGCGGTATTTCCCGCGCAAAGGCCTGTCAAATAAGGGCGATTGGCTCCGTGGCTACAATGCCTCAGTGTTTTCCTAGGGTTTCAGAGCCTTGGCGCTGGCTTTACACCCCACCCCACCCCACCCCACCCCACCCTAACGCCGTCTCCGGCCAAAAAACAAGGGCGCGATTATGACCGCTAAATTCCCTGCGATGGCTCTGCGCGCTGATTTTTGCACCACTTACTCATTCCCCCCCCATGACAGTCCCTAAGCTCGCAACTTTTGCTTTTATGCGCCAGCACCCTGCGCACTGGATTGCCATGGGCTTGGGCGCTGGCCTCCCCCGCTGGGCTCCAGGCACGGTCGGCACGCTTTGGGCCTGGGCCAGTTTTTTATTGCTCAACCCCTGGCTCACACCCGCAGCTTGGGCTGCCATTTTGCTTGTGGGTTTTTTTATTGGCTGGTGGGCTTGCACCCGCACTGCGCAGCACCTGGGCATAGCCGACCCCGGCTGCATTGTTTGGGACGAAATCTTGGCTTTTTGGCTGGTTTTGCTGCTGGTGATGCCTGCGGGCTTTTGGACGCAATTGGCCGCGTTTGCGCTGTTTCGTTTTTTTGACGCCGCCAAACCGCAGCCCGTTCGCTGGGCCGATCGCGCGTTTAAAGGCCAAGGCTGGCGCGGCGGCTTTGGCATTATTTTTGATGACTTGGTGGCGGCCTTTTGCGCCTTGCTGGTGCTGGCACTCTGGCAAACTTGGGCTGGGTAACACCGTATGAGCGACACCGCCGAAAGCAGCTGGGCCGCCAGCCTAGACCCTGTAGCCGCAGCGCGCTGGGCGCAGCTGGCGCAAGCCCTGCCGCAAATCCCCTGGCTGCATGAAGAGGTGGGGCTGCGCCTGTTAGAGCGCATCGATTGGGTGCAACTGCCCCCCGTCGCCGCCTGGTGCAACTGGCATCAGGCGCAAGGCGGCTCTGCGCTGCACCACACGCTGGCCACGCGCTGGCCGCAAGCGCCCTGCTATGCCCCAACACTGGGCAATCACGCCCCAAAAATAACTCCTAATTTAGGAGCTATCCAGGCAGCTTTTACGGCGAAAAATAGCGAAAACACCAAAAAAAATACCCCTAAACACAACGCCAACAACGCGGCACGCCATAAAAGCCTCGAGGCGCTGCACAAAGGCAAAAACTGGTTGCAACACCTGCTAGGGGGCAAAGCCCCCGCAGCGCAAGCAGCGCCAACGCCCCTAGCCGTTGCGCCCGCGCCGCGCAGCGTGCAGCTACTGGTGGCCAATATGCTGCTGCACAGCAGCCCTAACCCTGGCGTTTTGCTGCAAAGCTGGCAACAAAGCCTGGCCACGGGTGGCGTGCTGTTCTTCAGCTGTTTGGGGCCCGATACCTTGCGTCCCTTGCAGCGTATTTACCAGCGCCTAGGCTGGCCTAGCCCCATACAGCGCCTGGTGGATATGCATGATCTGGGCGATGCCTTGGTCAATACCGGCCTGGCCACGCCGGTGATGGAGATGGAACAGCTGACCCTGACCTATTCTTCGCCAGCCGCCTTGTTGCAAGAATTACGCACGCTAGGGCGCAATCTGCACCCTGGCCGTTTTCCGGCCCTGCGCGGACGCGCTTGGCGGGCGCAGCTGATGGCCGAGCTAGAAGGACTGCGCGCGACCGATGGCCGCATTCATCTGCCTATCGAGATCATCTACGGCCACGCCTTCCAAACTGAGCCTAAGCAAAGCGCAAGTGGTGAAAGCATCGTCAGCCTCGAGCAATTGCGGCGCAATCTGCCCCAGCCCTAAATCGGCAGCCCTAAATCGGCAACCATTTACAGGCGCACAAAAACTCGACCGCCGTCTTCGACCGCTTCAAAGTGCGCCAAAGGCGCGGGTTGTTTGCCCATGGCTATCATTTTGTGCATGAACTGCGGCGCTTTGATGCCGCCGGGCAGGTTTTGCACCCACTCCACATTAGCACCAGTGCAGACATCAAACTTGGCGCCATGCCAAGGGCATTGCAGCACGCCCTCCGTCACCTTCCCTTTGGCCATATTCATGCCCATATGGCTGCATTTGTTTTCCACGGCCTGTACTTGGCCGGCCACGCGGGTGAGCAATATCTTGCGGCCCTCCACCTCGACGGCATGGCATTTGCCCTCGACAACTTGCGCGGAATGTGCAACATCGTGTTCCATCGTCTGCTCCCCTTGATCTTGATACTTCAAAAAACATAGCTATTCAGGCAGGTTTTACGGCTTAAAAGGCCAAAAACACCCCTAAAAATAAAAAAGGGCAGCTCCTGAGAACTGCCCTTGATTTAGCCATCCTCCACCGCCTTTGCCGCGTAATGCCGCAAACGCTGTGGGGGAATGATAGCTTGCCTAGCCTGCGCTTTAAGCCGACTCGCCCGTATCTGCGGCGGCCTGTTCAGCGCCCTCAGCCGCATCTTGCGATGCCGCCAATTCAGCTTCTTCGGCCTCGAGAATGGCGCGGCGTTCGGCCTCGTCCATCTGCTCTTTAGCCTGGCGTGCTTTGTGATAAGCCATGCCCGTACCCGCAGGAATCAGGCGGCCCACGATCACATTCTCTTTCAGGCCACGCAGCTCGTCGCGCTTGCCCATGATGGCAGCCTCGGTGAGCACGCGGGTGGTCTCTTGGAATGAGGCCGCAGAAATGAAGGAATCGGTCGACAGCGATGCCTTGGTGATACCCAAGAGAATGTTGCTGAAAGTCGCTGGCATTTTGTCCGCGGCGCGCAGGGCGTCGTTGGTGTCCAAAATCTCGCTGCGCTCAACCTGTTCGCCAGGAATATAGGTCGAACCGCCCGTGTCTTCCACCACCACACGGCGCAACATCTGACGCACGATCACTTCGATGTGCTTGTCGTTGATCTTCACGCCTTGCAAACGGTAAACATCTTGCACTTCATCGACGATGTAACGCGCCAGCTCTTCCATGCCCAAGAGACGCAGAATGTCTTGTGGGTCGGCCGGGCCGTCCACTACGCTCTCGCCCTTGTTCACCACTTGGCCTTCGTGTACCACAATGTTTTTCTCTTTGGGCACGAGCTCTTCCCAGACTTTGCCTTCTGGGTCGGTGATTTGCAGGCGCACTTTGCCTTTGGTTTCTTTACCGTAGGAAATCGTGCCCGTCATCTCAGCCAACAGGCCTTTATCTTTGGGTGAACGCGCCTCAAACAGCTCGGCCACGCGCGGCAGACCACCCGTAATGTCGCGGGTTTTCTGGCCTTCGATAGGAATACGCGCCAGCACTTCGCCAGGACCGACTTCTTGACCATCGCGCACCTGAACCAGCGCGCCGACTTGGAAGCCGATGGTCACTGGGTGATCGGTACCCGGAATCTTGACCTCGTTGCCGGTTTTATCCAGCAGCTTGACCTGCGGGCGCACCACTTTGGTTGAACCACGGCGTTTAGGGTCAATCACCACCAGAGTAGACAGGCCGGTGACATCGTCCACCTGCTTGGCAACCGTGAGGCCTTCTTCCACATTCTCGAACTGAATTTGACCAGCAAACTCGGTAATGATGGGGCGTGTCAGCGGGTCCCAGTTGGCCAGAATCTTGCCGGCTTTGATGGCTTCATCGGGCTTGATGGTCAAGATAGCACCGTAAGGCACTTTATGGCGCTCACGCTCGCGGCCATGCTCGTCCTGAATGACGATTTCGCCTGAACGAGAGATCACCACCAATTCGCCTTTGGTGTTGCTGACATAGCGCATGGTGGCGTTGAAGCCGATCACGCCGCTGCTCTTAGCCTCAACGCTAGAAGCAATCGCCGCACGCGAAGCCGCACCACCAATGTGGAAGGTACGCATGGTCAGCTGCGTGCCAGGTTCACCAATCGACTGCGCCGCAATCACACCCACAGCTTCGCCGAGGTTGATAAAGCCACCACGACCCAAATCGCGGCCATAGCACTTAGCACACAGGCCAAAACGGGTTTCGCAGTTCAACACGGTGCGGACTTTGATCTCGTCCACGCCAGCGGCATCGACCAGATCCAGATTGTCCTCTTGCAGCATTTCGCCAGCTTTGATGAGCACGGCGCGGGTTTCTGGATTGAGTACATCTTCCACCGCAGTACGACCCAGCACGCGGTCGCGCAGGGATTCGATCACCTCGCCCCCATCGACCAAGGCGCGCATGAGCTGGCCGTTATTGGTGCCGCAATCGTCTTGTGTGACCACCAGGTCTTGCGTCACATCGACCAGACGGCGTGTGAGGTAGCCCGAGTTCGCCGTTTTCAGCGCCGTATCGGCCAGCCCTTTACGCGCACCGTGGGTCGAAATAAAGTACTGCAGTACATTCAGCCCTTCGCGGAAGTTGGCGGTAATCGGCGTCTCGATGATCGAGCCATCGGGCTTGGCCATCAGACCACGCATACCGGCCAGCTGACGAATCTGCGCGGCAGAACCCCGTGCGCCTGAGTCGGCCATCATGTAGATGGAGTTGAACGACTCTTGCTCGACTTCTTTGCCGTGGCGGTCTGTGGTTTTCTCTTTGGCCAGCTGTGCCATCATGACTTTAGAGACTTCGTCGCCGGCTTTGCCCCAAATATCGACCACTTTGTTATAGCGCTCGCCTGCCGTCACCAAACCTGATGCGTATTGGTTGGCAATTTCTTTCACTTCATCTTCGGCGCGCGAAATGATGCCGTATTTCTCTTGCGGCACCAACATATCGTCGATGGCAATGGAAATGCCGGCGCGCGTGGCCAGGCGGAAACCGTTTTGCAGCAGCTTGTCGGCAAACACCACCGTTTCTTTCAGGCCACAGCGGCGGAAAGAGACATTGATGAGCTTGGAGATTTCTTTCTTTTTCAGCGCTTTATTCATCACGCTGAAAGGCAGGCCTTTGGGCAAAATCTCAGACAGCAAGGCGCGGCCCACGGTGGTGTCTACCAAGCTGGTGCTAGGCACAAACTCTTCGTCCTCCGAAGCGCGGCTCCACTCGGTCAGGCGCACATGGATTTTGGCTGTGAGCTCTACCACGCCATTGTCGAGTGCGCGTTGAACTTCGCCCACATCGGCAAAGACCATGCCTTCGCCCAAACCATTGGTGCGGGCGCGGGTCGTGTAGTACAGACCCAAGACCACATCTTGTGAAGGGACGATAGACGGCTCGCCCGACGCTGGGAACAGCACATTGTTTGAAGCCAGCATCAACACACGCGCTTCAACCTGGGCTTCAACCGACAGGGGCACATGCACCGCCATTTGGTCACCGTCGAAGTCGGCGTTAAAGGCCGAGCAAACGAGGGGGTGCAGCTGAATGGCTTTGCCTTCAATCAAGATCGGCTCGAAAGCCTGAATCCCCAAGCGGTGCAAGGTGGGTGCGCGGTTCAGCAAGACGGGATGCTCGCGGATCACCTCTTCCAAGATGTCCCAGACCACGGGCGTGCCTGTTTCCACTTCTTTTTTCGCCGCCTTGATGGTGGTGGCGATGCCCATTTGCTCTAAACGCGCAAAGATGAAGGGCTTGAACAACTCTAGCGCCATCAATTTGGGCAGGCCGCATTGGTGCAGCTTTAGCGTTGGACCCACGGTAATCACCGAACGGCCTGAGTAATCCACGCGTTTACCCAGCAAGTTCTGGCGGAAACGACCCGATTTACCTTTGATCATGTCAGCCAAAGATTTCAGCGTGCGCTTGTTCGCGCCCGTCATGGCTTTACCACGGCGGCCGTTATCCAGCAGGCTATCGACTGATTCTTGCAGCATGCGTTTTTCGTTGCGCGCGATGATGTCGGGCGCTTTCAGCTCCAACAGGCGGCGCAAACGGCTGTTGCGGTTGATGACGCGGCGATACAGATCATTCAGGTCCGAAGTTGCAAAACGGCCACCATCCAGCGGCACCAAGGGGCGCAGATCAGGCGGCAGCACAGGCAGCACTTGCATCACCATCCATTCAGGCTTCATGCCTGATTTGCGGAAGGCCTCGAGCACTTTCAGGCGCTTGGCATTTTTCTTGGCACGCAGCTCAGAACCGCCCGCAGCCAGCTCGTCACGAATGCGTTCGATTTCGCTATCGAGTTCGATGCTTTGCAGCAGCTCTTTAATGCCTTCAGCACCCATTTTGGCGATGAATTCGTCGCCGTACTCTTGGGTTTTGGCATCAAAGTCTTCCTCGCTCATGATGCTGAATTTCTTCAGCGGGGTCATGCCGGGGTCAACAATGACATACGCTTCAAAATACAGCACGCGTTCGATGTCACGCAGGGTCATATCCAGCACCAAACCCAAGCGCGATGGCAGAGATTTGAGGAACCAGATATGGGCACAAGGCGCAGCCAGGTCGATATGGCCCATGCGCTCGCGGCGCACCTTGGTCTGCGTGACTTCAACGCCGCATTTTTCGCAAATGACGCCACGGTGTTTCAGGCGTTTGTATTTGCCGCACAAGCATTCGTAGTCTTTGATGGGGCCAAAAATTTTGGCGCAAAACAGACCATCGCGCTCAGGCTTGAAGGTGCGGTAGTTGATGGTTTCGGGCTTTTTGACTTCGCCGAAAGACCAAGAACGGATCTTCTCGGGCGAAGCCAGACCGATTTTGATGGCATCAAAATGCTCATCAGGCGTGAATTGTTTGAACAGGTCGCGTAAGAGGTTCATAAGTGTGCTTTCTTTCCTGTTGCCTTAGTTTTTTTCCAATTCGATATCTAGACCCAAAGAGCGTATCTCTTTGATCAAGACATTGAACGATTCGGGCATACCCGCTTCGATGCTGTGCTCGCCCTTAACAATGCTTTCGTACACCTTGGTACGACCCTGCACATCGTCGGACTTGACGGTGAGCATCTCTTGCAAGATGTAAGACGCGCCATAGGCTTTGAGCGCCCAGACCTCCATCTCCCCGAAACGCTGACCACCGAACTGCGCTTTACCACCCAGCGGCTGCTGCGTAACCAACGAGTAAGGACCCGTCGAACGCGCGTGCATCTTGTCATCAACCAAATGGTGCAGTTTGAGCACATGCATATAGCCGACTGTGGTTTTGCGTTCAAACGCATCGCCCGTGCGACCATCAAACAGTTGTGCTTGCGTGCGGGTGTCGGTCAAACCTTTGGTGGCGGCCACTTCGTCTGGGTAGGCGAGTTTGAGCATGCCGCGAATTTCGTCTTCGCTCGCGCCATCGAATACTGGCGTAGCAAAAGGCACGCCTTCAGCCAAGTTTCTGGCCATGGCTTGTACTTCCTCATCGCTGAGTTTGGCCAAGTCTTCTTTATGGCCCGAAGTGTTGTAAACCTTGTCCATGAAGCCGCGCAGCTCGCTGGCCTTAGCCTGCTCTTGCAGCATATCGCCGATGCGCTGACCCAGGCCTTTAGCTGCCCAACCCAAATGGACCTCCAGCACCTGACCGATGTTCATGCGCGAAGGTACGCCCAGGGGGTTAAGCACGATGTCGCAAGGTGTGCCGTCTGCCATGTAAGGCATATCTTCTACAGGGACGATTTTAGAAACCACACCCTTGTTGCCGTGGCGGCCGGCCATTTTGTCACCAGGCTGCAGGCGGCGTTTGATGGCCAAGTAAACCTTAACCATTTTCAGCACGCCTGCGGGCAGCTCGTCACCTTGGGTGAGTTTCTTCTTTTTCTCCTCGTAGCCCATGTCAAAACTGTGGCGGGTTTGTTCCAGCGACAGTTTGATGGACTCGAGTTGCGCCGCGACGATTTCGTCCTCGGGGCGGATGTCGAACCAGTGGTATTTCTCGACCGAGGCCAGGTAGTCTTTGTCGATCTTGCTGCCTTTGGCCAGCTTTTGTGGGCCGCCATTGGCGATTTTGCCGCTCAGCAATTTGGCCAAACGGTCAAAGGCATCGGCTTCCACGATGCGCATTTGGTCGTTCAAATCCATGCGGAAACGCTTGAGCTCATCGTCAATGATTTGCTGCGCGCGCTTATCGCGCTCGATGCCCTCACGCGTGAACACCTGTACATCGATGACCGTGCCGGCAGAGCCTTGATCCACGCGCAGCGAAGTGTCTTTTACATCAGAGGCTTTTTCACCAAAGATGGCGCGCAGCAGCTTTTCTTCAGGCGTGAGAGTCGTCTCGCCTTTGGGTGTGACTTTGCCCACCAGGGTGTCGCCAGGCTTGACTTCAGCGCCGACATAAATGATGCCCGAATCATCCAAGCGGTTGAGCTGGGTTTCGCTTAAATTGGGGATGTCGCGGGTGATTTCTTCCGCACCCAGTTTGGTGTCACGCGCCATCACCACCAGTTCTTCGATGTGGATGCTGGTGTAGCGGTCTTCGGCCACCACGCGTTCAGAAATCAGGATCGAATCCTCGAAGTTATAGCCATTCCACGGCATGAAGGCCACGAGCATGTTTTGCCCCAGTGCCAGCTCGCCCAAATCGGTCGAGGCACCATCGGCAACCACATCACCCTTGGCAATCACATCGCCTTTTTTGACGATGGGGCGTTGGTGGATATTGGTATTTTGGTTAGAGCGTTGGTATTTGATGAGTGAATAGATATCCACACCCACTTCACCAGCTACCGCTTCTTTGTCATTAACGCGCACAACCACACGCGTGGCGTCCACATAATCCACGATACCGCCGCGAGTAGCCGTAACCACGGTGCCCGAATCGACTGCGGCAACGCGTTCGATGCCGGTACCGACAAAGGCTTTTTCTGGGCGTAGCGTAGGCACGGCTTGACGCTGCATGTTCGCACCCATCAAGGCGCGGTTGGCATCATCGTGCTCAAGGAAAGGGACTAAAGAAGCCGCTACAGAGACGATCTGCGCAGGCGAGACATCCATGTATTGGATGGTTTCTGCACCAACCAACACCGACTCACCTTGGTCACGCGCAGAGATCAACTCGCCCGTGAGTTTGCCCTCTTTGTCCAATACCGTATTGGCCTGGGCGATGACATATTTGCCCTCTTCGATGGCCGAGAGGTAGTCAATCTCGTTGGTGACTTTGCTATCGATCACGCGGCGATAGGGCGTTTCGATAAAGCCATATTCGTTCAAGCGGGCATACAAGGCCAGCGAGTTGATCAGACCAATATTTGGCCCCTCAGGCGTTTCAATAGGGCAGACGCGGCCGTAGTGCGTGACATGCACATCGCGCACCTCAAAGCCGGCGCGTTCACGCGTTAAACCGCCTGGGCCCAGAGCTGAAACACGGCGCTTGTGCGTGATTTCAGACAGGGGGTTGGTTTGGTCCATGAACTGCGAGAGCTGAGAAGAGCCAAAGAACTCTTTGAGCGCAGCAGAAATAGGCTTGCTATTGATCAAATCGTGCGGCATCAACGGCTCTTGCTCGGCCTGACCCAGACGCTCTTTCACGGCTTTTTCAATACGCGCCAAACCGGTGCGGTATTGGTTTTCGGCCAGTTCGCCCACGCAACGCACACGGCGGTTGCCCAGGTGGTCAATGTCATCAACCTCACCACGGCCATTGCGCAGATTGACCAAGATTTTGACCACAGACAGGATGTCTTCGTTAGACAAGACCATCTCGCCTTCGGCACCTTCGCGGCCGATTTTGGCGTTGAACTTCATGCGCCCTACGCGTGACAAATCGTAGGTATCAGGGTTGTAGAACAGGCGGAAGAACAGGGCTTGCACTGCGTCTTCCGTGGGCGGCTCGCCAGGGCGCATCATGCGGTAGATGGCTACTCGCGCGCTCATTTCGTCTTGCGTTTCATCCGTACGCAGGGTTTGGCTGATGTAGGCACCATGATCGAGCTCATTGGTGTAGATGCACTCGATGTTGTTGATGCCAGCCGCGCGCAGCTTTTTCAAGGACGCTTCGCTGAGTTCGTCGTTGGCCTTGCCAATAACTTCGCCCGTATCGGGGTCCACCACATTGCGAGCCAATACACGCCCCAAGAGCGAGTCTTCAGGTACGCTGATATGCGTGGTGCCCGATTGCTCGAGTTCGCGAGTATGGCGCTTGGTCACGCGCTTGTCTTTGGCCACCACGACTTTGCCGCTCTTGTCGGTGATGTCAAAACGCGCCACTTCACCACTCAAACGCTCAGCCACAAAGGCCATTTGCGCACCCGACTCCATCAGTTTGAACTGGTCAAACATGAAGAAGTTTTCCAAAATGGTTTCGGGTGTCATGCCGATGGCTTTGAGCAAAATGCTCACGGGCATTTTGCGGCGGCGGTCAACGCGGAAGTAAAGCAGGTCTTTGTGGTCGAATTCAAAATCGAGCCAAGAACCACGGTAAGGAATGATGCGCGCGGAGAACAACAACTTGCCTGAGCTGTGCGTCTTGCCTTTATCGTGCTCAAAGAACACGCCAGGGCTGCGGTGCAGCTGCGACACGATCACGCGCTCGGTACCGTTGATGATGAAGGAGCCCTTTTCCGTCATCAGGGGCACTTCGCCCATATAGACTTCTTGCTCTTTGACTTCTTTCACCACTTTGGACGAAGCCGTAGAAGAGTCGCGGTCATAAATGATGAGCTGCACGCGTGCGCGCACCGCCGAGCCAAAAGTCAGGCCACGGGTTTGGCACTCGCGCACATCAAAGGCGGGTTTGGCCAGGTTGTATTCGAGAAACTTCATCTCGACATAACCGTTGTGCGAGACGATGGGGAAGGCAGAAGAGAAACACGCCTGCAGGCCTTCGGTAACACGCTGCTTAGGTGCTACATCTTTTTGCAAAAAGGTGATGTAGGCATCGCGCTGCATTTGCAGCAGGTAAGGCACTTCCAGAACCGCGTCGCGTGAGCCGAAGTTTTTACGGATACGCTTGCGTTCGGTATAGGTGTAGTTTGTAGGGGAAGCCTGAGCCATGAATTCTCCGAAGGTGTTGGTTGGAATCAAGGCGACTTGGGGCCGCTAGCCTGCGCACTCAGGTTAAAAACCTAAGGGCGGGTCTAGGGGCACTTGGCGGCTGGCCACTACCAGCCATTGGCAGACGACAGTTGCCTTGCACAACCGTCCGAACCAAGGAACTTTCTCCAGTCGACTGAGAAAGCACACAGTCAAGAATCTGCGCTGGCAGATGCTTCACTGTAGACTCTCAAGGCCAAAAACACTATGTTTTTGATAGCTATCCAGGCAGGTTTCATAAGGAAAAACGCCTATTTCATGCCTAAAAACAAAAAGTCTTAGGCAGAAAGCACAAAAGGCTGAGGCCTTCTCAACGAAGCCTCAGCCCTTGTGTAAACCCAAAAATTATTTGAGTTCGGCTTTCGCGCCAGCTTCTTCCAGCTTTTTCTTAGCGGCTTCAGCATCAGCTTTAGGCATGCCTTCTTTCAAAGTTTTGGGCGCGCCATCAACCATGTCTTTGGCTTCTTTCAAGCCCAAGCCGGTGATTTCACGCACAGCTTTAATCGCGCCAACTTTGTTGCCACCAGCTTCAGTCAGAACCAAGTCAAACTCGGTTTTTTCTTCAGCAGCAGCACCGCCAGCAGCAGCACCGCCAGCAGCAGGAGCAGCCATAGCAGCAGCGCTCACGCCAAATTTTTCTTCAATGGCTTTAACCAGCTCATTGAGTTCCATAACGCTCATGCTGTCCAGAGCGGTCAAAAATGCGTCTTTATCGAATGCCATTTTGTTTGTCCTAAATATTGAATAACTATCGTTTGTGCAAACCAACTTAAAACTTTAAGCGGCCGCGCCTTTTTGCTCGGCCAAAGCCACCAACACACGCGCCATAGACGACATAGGTGACTGCAACAAACCACAAATTTGCGCCAACAACACTTCGCGAGAAGGGATGCTTGCAAGTTCTTTCACGCCATCGACATCCAACGCTTTGCCGTTGTAGGCACCTGCGCGAATGACCAGCTTATCGTTCGTTTTTGCGAACTCAGCAACGACTTTGGCAGCTGCCACAGCGTCTTCAGAGAAGCTGTAAAGCAAGGGGCCAGTCATTTGCTCAGACACAGATTCAAAACCTGTACCTGCAACTGCACGACGCGCCAAGGTGTTTTTCAACACCGCCAGAGTCACCCCTGATTGGCGCGCATTAACGCGCAATTGAGTCAGGCCAGCAACCGTGATGCCACGGTATTCGGCCATAACGAGCGTTTGGGCTTTCTCGGCGAGAGCGGTCACCTCAGTGATGACGGCTGCTTTCTCACTACGATTCAGAGCCAAGATACTCTCCTGAAAATGCAAACCAGCATGAATACATCCCACCTATTCAATACTGCATTTGCGCCACTTCAATTTAGTGACTCAATATTTGGACCGAAACAACAGCCTCGGTTGGGGTATTGCGCGCACCATCTGCGCTGACTGCAAGGCTATAAAACTGCTTAGCCTCACCATTAAGCCCAAAAGGACATCAGCGGTCTTCGATGACCTGCCAGGACAAACCCTAGCAGCCCACGAATTTTTACCACCAGTGACAACCCAAGAGCTGCCAAGGCGGATTTTTAAGCATTAAGCTGCGATTGAACCCACCTCTACACGGACACCAACGCCCATGGTAGAAGACAAGGCTACCTTACGCAGGTACTGGCCTTTACTGGTCGCAGGCTTAGCTTTACTCAAAGCCTCCAACAGCGCAGCCAAATTGCCTTGCAATTGTTCAGCCGTGAACGAGCGACGGCCAATGGTGCTGTGAATAATGCCGGCCTTGTCAACGCGGAATTGCACTTGACCTGCTTTGGCATCGCGAACCGCTTTGGCCACATCCGGCGTGACGGTACCAACTTTGGGGTTAGGCATCAGACCGCGCGGGCCCAAGATTTGACCCAAAGTACCTACCACACGCATGGCGTCAGGCGCAGCGATCACCACATCGAAGGGCATATCGCCAGCTTTAACTTGGGCAGCCAAGTCATCCATACCCACCACCTCAGCACCAGCAGCTTTAGCCTCTTCGGCCTTGGCACCCTGGGCAAAAACGGCCACGCGGACAAATTTACCCGTACCGTTAGGCAGCACAACCGCACCACGCACAACCTGGTCAGATTTCTTGGCATCAATACCCAGCTGCACCGCCACATCGATAGATTCATCGAATTTAGCGGTTGCATGTTTTTGCACCAAGGTCAGCGCCTCAGCCACAGGGTAGAGCTTGGTAGATTCAACTGCACCTTGCAGGGCTTTTGCTTTTTTCGTCAACTTAGCCATGATTACAGACCCTCTACCGTTACACCCATAGAGCGAGCCGAGCCCGCCAAGGTACGCACCGCAGCATCAATGCTGGCGGCATTCATGTCTTGAATCTTGCCTTTGGCAATTTCTTCAAGCTGAGCGCGTGTGATTTTGCCAACCTTGTCAGAGTTAGGCTTCGAAGAGCCTTTATCCAACTTGATGGCCTTTTTAATCAAAACAGTCGCGGGCGGCGTTTTGATGATGAAGGTGAAAGATTTATCTGCAAACGCAGTAATCACCACAGGCAGTGGCAACCCCGGCTCAACACCTTGAGTTTGCGCGTTAAACGCCTTGCAAAACTCCATGATGTTCAGGCCGCGCTGACCCAGCGCAGGGCCAATTGGGGGAGATGGATTGGCCTTACCTGCAGGGACTTGCAGTTTGATAAAGCCGACGATTTTCTTCGCCATGGCAAAACTCCAGTTACGAGTGATAGCGTTGCAATCTCAGCACCATGCCAAGCGCAGCAACTCCTCGGAGGGAAAATAGGGCTGATTTATAAAATGCGCCAAGCCCAAGACGCGCAGAGCCGAGCATTATAGATGCATTTTTAAGCTTGACGCAAGCACCCAAGTTCAAGAAGGTTTTCAAACCCCAAATTTGGCGGCCAGCATCTGCCCCACTTTTCGCCCTTCACGCACTGCGTAATTGGTGCCACGGTCTTCTGGGTAGATTTGCGCCATGGTGCAGATATAAAAACCTTTCAGCTCGGACTCTACTTGGGGAATCAGCTGGCTGTAGTGCTTGGCCACAATAGGCTGCGAATGCGTCGCGCGCCACACATGAGACTGCAAAATCCAGCTCGCCTGAAACTCAGGGAACATGCGCTGCAGATGCTGGACACAAAAATCGCGAAACTCTGCCTCGCCCATTTGGTAAAGCGCATCGCTCTCGGGCAGATATTTGGACAAATACACAATGTGGCGACCACCATAAGTGCTCGTCGGCTCAAAGTTGGTGTGCTCAATCACGCCCACGAATGGGAAACCGGGATCGTTGACATTGAGCCAATAGGTACTGGACAGGCTGCGGTCTAGCTCCAACACCAAACAAATATTGGCGATGTACTCAATCTGCCGCAGTGACTGGCTGTAGGCAGCGCTGGTGTGAGGCTCAAGCCAGTCCGCAATCATCGGCAACGCTGGCGTGGCAATCACCGCATCCACAGCTACTGTGCCCGACGCAGTTTTAACACCGCGCACAACACCTGCCTCTACCTCCAAACCCAACACGGGCGTGGATAGCAAGACCTTGCCGCCATTTTTCTCGATCGCTGCCACCAACGCATCCGTAATCGCCGTGAAGCCACCCTTGAAGTACACCAGCTCTTCAGCCCCGCCCGATCCGCGGCTGCCACCGCGCAATTTGAGCTTATTCCAAAACCACACGGCAGAAACTTTAGACGCGTAAGGGCCAAATTTGCCATCCAGCAAGGGCTTCCACACCACCTCATAGACTTTTTTCCCGCCCAGTTGAATCAGCCATTCTTCCGCTGTTAAAGATTCTAGGCTGCGCCAGTCTTGCACCTTGCGCGCTTTCAGCGCCAGCAAACCTAAGCGTATGCGGTCGAAGAACGGGAGAGGCGTAAAACGCAGCACATCCATAGGTGTACTGAGCTTGAAAAAGTTTTTATTGAAATACATCCCCGTGCGCGAAAAGCGCGTGAGGATGCGATCGCCCAAGCCCAACTCGCGCGCCAAATCCAACACATGCAAATCGTTGTTGAACCAGTGGTGATAAAACTTTTCTAGGCGCTCGCCCTGCACATCGAAAGTACCTGCCAAGCCGCCAACGGCGCTATCGGCCTCAAACACCGTAACGGCAATACCCTTTTTGCTCAACTCGTAAGCGGCAGTCAACCCTGCAAAGCCGCCGCCAATAATTCCAACCGTTTTCATGCTTGTTCTTTCTCTAAATCGTGTATTTTTTGCAAAGCCCCCGCACCTTGGCGACGCAGTAACAAAATTCCACCAACAACAGTTACAGGCAGCCACAGCAAGAGGTGCACGACAAAAGCCATACTCGCTGCTGCGCTGCGCTCTATGCCATAAACCCCAAAGCCTAAAACCGCAAAATAATCAAAAGTTCCCAAATGCCCGGGCGTGCCTGGGATAAGCGTGGCCAAGGTAGCTGTTGATAAGGCAAACCATGGCGCATAACCTGGCAATGCCACATTCAATGCTTGTCCCACTACCCAAAAAACGCAGCCCTCTAAACCCCACGACAGCACTGACAGCGCGAGCAACTTCAATAACAAAGCTGGCGAACGCAATAAACCAAACGCGCTGCCAAACTGCCGCAACACAGCTTGCAGCTTCGCACCCTTAGGTGTATGTGCGAAATGCCCGACTGCCCACATCATGATTTTGGGTAAGAGAAATAAAGCCAACAAGCCAGCCAAGGCCAAGAGCGCAAAAACAAAACCCGCCTGCTGAACCCAGGTTTGCCACTGGGCCGGCAAACGATCCGCGGGGATCATCCACAGACCTAGACAAAGCAATAAAACCAAGGTTCCTGCATCTAATAAACGCTCAATCAACAAAGTCGCAGCTAGGGTTGCAGGCGGGGTTCGCAAATCTTCGGCGAACATGAAGGTCCGCGCTAAATCTCCGGCTCGCAAGGGCAAAGTATTGTTTAAAGCGAAGCTCGATAAAAAGGCTGCCCCGGAATCGCGCAAACGCACGGCGGGATTGAAGTGCGCAACCATGGCATGCCAACGCAGCGCACGCAAATAAAAACCGACCACCACCACCGCCAAACCCAAAAACAAGGGCAGCACCCGTGCTTCGGCTAAAGTGTGCCGAACCTGCCCCAGATCAATATGGGTAAACAGCTGCCAGAGCAGCGCCGCCGAGATCGCCACGCCCAATAGCGGGCGAACATAGCGCTTGAGATGCGGCTTCATTGTCCCAGCTCAGTCAGGGGCGCCGCTTGTACCCGCTCTTCGCGTATCAAAAACAGCGGGCGACGCTTGGACTCGCCATAAATACGGCCGATGTATTCACCCATGATGCCCAGCACCAAAAGCTGAATTCCACCGATAAACAGTACCGCCAACATCAAAGCCGTCCAGCCCTCGACCCAAGTTGAAGTAAACAAGCGCAGACCCAAAACATAGAGCATGCCCAAAACCGCCACACCTGAGGTTGCGAAGCCCACCCAGGAGGCAATTTTCAGTGGTGATGTCGAAAACGAGCTAATTGCCGTGAGTGCAAATTTGATCATTTTGCTCAAGGGATATTTGGTTTCCCCCGCCCAACGAG
This sequence comes from Allobrachymonas sp., assembly GCA_035906235.1. Classification (GTDB taxonomy): domain Bacteria; phylum Pseudomonadota; class Gammaproteobacteria; order Burkholderiales; family Burkholderiaceae_C; genus JAMIFN01. Next base: position 21,538 of record JAMIFN010000086.1, read on the forward strand.
CATCGCGCTTATACGGCAATGCTTTTTGCCGAAAACCTAACCAGCTAACCATGCCACGAATAAAACGATCGTGCTCAGGCATCGCCATCAAGGCATCCGCCACTTTACGATCCATCAGACGGAAATCCCCCGTATCCACAGGTATCGGCACCTCGCTCAATCTGTTGATCAGGCGATAAAACATCGCCGCCGTCGCGCGTTTGAAAGCGCTTTCGCCACCGCGTTCAGTGCGCACGCCATAAACCACATCCCAGCCGTTTTGCCATTCACGAATCATCTCGGGCACAACCTCGGGGGGATCTTGCAAATCCGCATCAATCAATACCACAGCGTCACCCTTGGCGCGTTCAATACCCGCGCTCACCGCCAACTGGTGGCCAAAATTGCGCGATAGAGTTAAGGCACGGACGGTCACGCCAGGGGCCGCCGGCAGAGCCTGCAAAATATTCCAAGTTTGATCTCGGCTGCCGTCATCCACATACAAGATTTCTACTTGCAAGCCCGCCTGCCCGCTCAAAACTTGCGAAAGGCGACGATGGGTCTCCGCAATAACACCCTCTTCGTTGTAGCAGGGAACGACGATCGAAACTAACATCCACACTCCTGATTCAGCTTACCGCGCGCTTAGGGCGCTAAAGCCGTCAATTATTGCAGCCCGCAGGCTCAAAAAAAACGCCGCAGAAGCAGCTGCGGCGTTTTTGTATTGGTGTTTACCAGTAGGCTGTGCTTACTTCAGCAGGCCTTTGAGCAAACGACCCATTTCAGAAGGGTTGCGCGTGATGGTAAAGCCGCACTCTTCCATGATGGCCAACTTGGCATCAGCAGTATCTTCTGCGCCGCCGATCAAAGCACCAGCATGGCCCATGCGTTTACCTGGAGGGGCTGTTACGCCGGCGATAAAGCCAACGATCGGTTTTTTCATATTGGCTTTGCACCAGCGCGCGGCTTCTGCCTCGTCTGGGCCACCAATTTCGCCAATCATGATGACCGCATCGGTATCCGGATCATCATTGAAGGCACGCATCACATCGATGTGCTTCAAGCCATTGATGGGGTCACCACCAATACCAACAGCTGAGGACTGGCCAATACCCAATTCGGTCAATTGCGCCACGGCTTCGTAGGTCAGCGTACCTGAGCGGCTAACCACACCAATACGGCCTTTTTTGTGGATGTGGCCGGGCATGATGCCGATTTTGATTTCGTCAGGCGTAATCAGACCCGGGCAGTTGGGGCCGAGCAGCAAGGTTTCTTTGCCGCCAGCGGCTACTTTGGCGCGCATTTTGTTGCGCACTTCCAGCATATCGCGCACAGGGATGCCTTCGGTAATGCAAATGGCCAAATCCAGGTCGGCTTCCACCGCTTCCCAAATGGCAGCGGCTGCGCCTGCTGGTGGCACATAGATCACAGAAACGGTAGCGCCTGTTTGGCTAGCGGCTTCGCGCACATTCGAATAAATCGGAATGTTGAAAATGCTTTCGCCCGCTTTTTTCGGGTTTACACCCGCAACGAAGCAGTTTTTACCATTGGCGTACTCTTGGCATTTTTCCGTGTGGAATTGGCCGGTTTTGCCCGTGATACCTTGGGTGATGACTTTGGTGTCTTTATTGATGAAGATCGACATATTTTGTTCTCCAGGCCTTACTTAACCGCTGCAACGATTTTGGTGGCCGCTTCAGCCATAGAGTCCGCGCTGATGATAGGCAGGCCAGATTCCGCCAGCATTTTCTTGCCCAGCTCTTCGTTGGTACCCTTCATGCGCACAACCAGTGGCACGCTCAGGTTCACAGCTTTACAAGCAGTGATCACGCCCGTGGCGATGGTGTCGCACTTCATGATGCCGCCGAAGATGTTGACCAAGATACCTTTGACCTTGGGGTTTTTCAACATGATTTTGAAAGCTTCTGTCACTTTCTCAGGGGTAGCGCCGCCACCCACATCGAGGAAGTTGGCCGGCTCTGCGCCAAACAGCTTGATGGTGTCCATGGTAGCCATGGCCAAACCCGCGCCATTGACCAAGCAGCCGATATTGCCATCGAGGCTGATGTAGGCCAGGTCGAATTTAGAGGCTTCGACTTCAGCAGGATCTTCTTCGTCCAAATCGCGCAGTGCCACGATATCGGGGTGGCGGAACAGGGCGTTAGAGTCAAAGTTAAACTTGGCGTCCAGCGCCATGATGTTGCCTTTGCTGTCGCGGTTCAGTGGATTGATTTCCACCAAAGATGCGTCAGTTTCCATATAGCATTTGTAGAGTTTTTGGCAAACATCGACAAATTGCGCGACTGAGTCGGCAGGCATTTCAATGCCAACAGCCAGCTCTTTAGCTTGGGCTTCGGTCAGGCCAGCCAAGGGATCAACAAATACTTTGATGATTTTCTCGGGCGTGTCGTGCGCCACTTTCTCAATGTCCATGCCGCCTTCAGAAGAAGCGATAAAGGCCACTTTCTGGCTACCACGGTCAGTCAACACAGACAGGTAGTATTCTTTTTGAATATCTGCACCGTCCTCAATATAGAGGCGACGCACAGGCTGACCAGCAGGGCCCGTTTGCACGGTAACCAAAGTCATACCCAACAGGCGTTCCGCCTGAGCCTTCACATCATCAACCGATTTGGCCAGCACCACGCCGCCCAATTTTTTCGCTTTAGATTCTGCAGGATCAACACCGAATGGGTGCCCCGCACCACGGCCGCCGGCGTGAATTTGCGACTTGACTACCCAAACTGGGCCGCCGAGTTTTTGCGCGGCTTCTACCGCTTCTTGTACGGTGAACGCGGGAACCCCGCGTGGCACTGGTACACCGAATTGACGCAAGATTTCCTTGCCTTGGTACTCATGGATTTTCATAAGGTGTCATGAAGAGAGTGATGGAAACAAGTGTTGCCACCAGCGATGCGTAAAATGGCGAAACGCCTTTGCGCAAACCGCTTTTACAAGACGCCTACAAGTGCAGACTGGCCTAGCAGCAACGAACCCCTAACTTTACCATGCTGCAGCGCATCAAATCCCGCCCTATATTTATAGTTTCTGAAAACCGAACATGAGCAACCCAAAGTTTTCCATTTTTATTGACGGTGAAGCCGGCACCACGGGCTTGCAAATTCGCGAACGCCTGTTGCAGATGCCCGAAATTACACTGCTTCAAATCGCCCCAGAATTGCGCAAAGACCCCTTGGCTAAACAAGCCCTGATGGCACAGGCCGATGTGGTGATTTTGTGCCTGCATGATGACCATGCACGCGAATCGGTCGCCTTGATTGACCGCATCGCGGGTAAAAAACCGCGCATCATCGATGCCTCTACCGCCCACCGCACCGACCCCGCTTGGGTTTATGGTTTTCCTGAGCTATGCCCAGGGCAGGCCGAGAAGGTGCGCCAAGCCGAACGCGTCGCCAACCCCGGCTGCTACGCCACAGGCGCCATTGCCATGTTGCGCCCACTCATCGATGCTGGCATTTTGCCCACCGATCACCCAGTGTGCCTGCCCGCCATCAGCGGCTACTCAGGCGGCGGGCGGCAGATGATGGAAGCGTATGAGCAAGGCCAAGCGCCCGCCTTTGAACTGTACGCTTTGGGGCTTTCGCACAAGCACATCCCCGAAATCATGGCACTGACTGGCCTGAAACGCCGCCCGATCTTTGTCCCCAGCGTGGGCAATTTTGACCAAGGCATGATTGTGGAACTGCCCCTGCACCTCGACACCCTGCCGGGCCGCCCCCGTTTGTCTGACTTGAAAGACGCTTATCTGCACCACTATCAAGGTAAGGGCTGGGTACGGGTGGAAGACGCAGAAGAAAGCCACAAGCTGGATGCTGTAGCACTGAAAGGCACGAATTTGCTAGAGATTCGCGTTTTCGGCAATGACGATATGTTCCACGCCTTGGTGACCGCTCGCCTCGACAATCTGGGCAAAGGTGCCAGCGGCGCAGCGGTGCAAAACCTCGAAATCATGCTCGGCATCTAACCCTAGCATTTCCCCTAAGCACTTCTCAGTTTCAACCCGAAAAATCTGCCTGAGCAGCTACTAAAACGATAGTCATGGTGCCGCGACAACCGCGCCTCGTGATTTTCCTCCGCGCAAGCTCTGCCTTAGTACCCAGGCGCAATAGGCCAGCACCACGGTGCTGACGGTGGCGATCAAAATCGCCGCAGCGGCAAAAATGCTGGGGTTGATGCCACGCCGCGCATAGCTAAAAATCACCTGCGGCAAGGTCGTGACGCCGGGGCCGGAGAGGAACTCAGAAATCACCACATCGTCAAACGACAGGGTAAAAGCCAGCAGCCAAGCCGCGCCTATGGCTGGGGCGATGCTGGGCAGGGTAATCAGGCTAAAAACCTGCCAGGGGCGCGCGCCCAAATCCATGGCGGCTTCTTCTAGGCTGCGGTTCATCTCGGCCAGGCGCGATTGCACCACCACCGTGCCATAGGCCATGCCCACCAAGGTGTGCCCCAGCACGATGGTGGCCATGCCGCGTTCGGGCCAACCTAGGGCGCGTTGCAGCGCCACCATCAGCAGCAAGAGCGATAAACCGATAATCACTTCGGGCATCACCAGCGGCGCGCTGACCATGCCCGAAAACACGCTGCGCCCCGCAAAACGGGTATAGCGCACCAGCACAAAAGCCGCAAAAGTGGCCAATACCGCAGCCAGGCTGGCCGAGGTGATGGCCACTTTGAGCGAGAGTAAAAACCCTTCGACAATGCGGCTATCGCCCGCCAGCGCCAC
>JAMIFN010000087.1:0-20348 GCA_035906235.1 Allobrachymonas sp.
CTTGTAATTCCAGATGGTGTTTCGGTCAGGAATGGTGGCGCTGTCAGCCAGCAGGCAAAAGCGCTGATAGCTCATGCGGTCTAAAAGTTGGTATTCCAGCTGTTCATCGCTGAGGTTGTTGAGGTACTTCAACACCAAAACACGCACCATGACCGCAGTGGGGTAAGGCGGGCGCCCACCTTTGCAGCTGTCTCCCCGTGGTAGCAAGTCGTCGATGACCTGGGCGAGTTGCTCAAAATCAATGTGGCGGGTAATGCGCTGCAGCGGATCGCCCAAGGCTTCGATCTTGCGCTTGCGGGCAGCATCGGCAAAAAGATCAAACTTGACAGCGCTACGAGTGGGAGATGTGCTCATCTGGGGGATTGTCGGGGATTTGGTGCCCCGAATGGGCACTGGGCGGGGGGTTTAGAGGTTCCCTTTTATGCGCGGGTCAAACAGCCTCATCTTGAGGGCTGCAATGGCCTTACAGCCCCGTACCCGCACCATCAAAACTGCGCTGGATCAACTCAATCTTGTAGCCATCGGGGTCTTGCACAAAGGCGATGATGGTGTTGCCGCCTTTCACCGGGCCGGCTTCGCGCGTGATGCTGCCGCCAGCGGCGCGGATTTTTTCGCAGGCGGCGGCGCAATCGGGCACGCCCAGGGCGATATGGCCGTAGGCCGTGCCTAGGTCGTAGCTGTCCACGCCCCAGTTATAGGTCAGCTCAATTTCCGCTTGCGCGGGGTTGCCGCCGGCGTAGCCCAAAAAAGCCAGGGTGTAGCGCCCGACTTCGTTTTCGCTTTGGCGCAGCAACTGCATGCCCAGCACTTGGGTGTAAAAGTCAATCGAGCGCTGCAAATGGCCGACGCGCAGCATGGTGTGAAGAAATCGCATGGGGGTTGGGAATCAAAAAAACAAAACGCCGATGATAGGGATAGACGATGTTTTTTTCAGGTGGCGCAGTAAATGCCCCCAGGCTGAAACTGCTGCCAAATGGCAAAGCCCGCCCCAGCGATGAGCAAAACGCCTGCGATGCGCTGCCCCCAGCCCTCGCGGATTTTGCGCAAGCCCTGCCACAGGCTGGGCGCAGCCAGCAGCCAAATGCTAGAGCCTAAGGCAAACAGCGCCATGGCGGCCGCGCCAGCCAGTATTTGCCCCGTGAGGCTGGCTTGCAGCAAGGCGCTGTAGAGCAAGCCGCAGGGCAGCAGCCCCCAAGCCAAACCCAGCACGCTGCCGCGCCCCGCCCAGGGGTGGCGGCTGAGGCGCTGCCAAAAGTTGTTGGCCGCCGTTTGCGCCCAAAGGGGTTGCCGCGCTAACACCAGCAAAAACAAGCCCCAAACCAAGACCAGCGCGTGCCATAGCGCCCACAGGGGTTTGATGCCTTGCGCCATGCCGCTGCCCCAAGCCAGGGCTTGCACGCTGCCCGCAGCCACCGCGCCGAGCAGGGCGTAAGAGATAAGCCTGCTACATAAAAAGGAGAGAAAGTTAAGGTTAAAAAATGGTTTTTTTGCCGTAAAACCTGCCTGAGCAGCTCCTTTTTTAGGACTAAAAACCAAGGGTTTTTCTGGGGCTGAAGTGCCCGCTTGCCCTTGGTTGATGGCGACGCAGGCTGGCCCGCACATGGCCAAGCAGTGCGAGCCACCGGCCAGCCCCAAGAAAAAAGCAGAAAACACCAAAGCAGTTTGCATAAGGGCGGCATCTTAAAGTGCGGCGTCCGCCGTTGCCGCGCATGGAGGCAAAGGCCGCATTAAATGATTTGCGAATAGCGCGTGCGCTGCAGGTCTTGTTGCAGGGCTTTGTCAAACACCATGGCGACAGCGCGCACCAGCAGCCAGCCTGTGTGGGTCAGGCTAAAACCATCGGGGCGCAGCTGCAGCAGGCCATCGGCGGCTAAGGTGCGCAGCTGCTCTAGCTCGGGGGCAAAATCGCGCTCAAAGTTGCACAGCCAGGCCAGATTCACGCTTTCAAACAAGACTTCGCCTTGGCACATGATGGCCATGATGAGGCAGCGGCGCATGGCATCGTCCCGGCTGAGCACCAAGCCGCGCACGATGGGGATTTGCCCCAGTTCCAGCAGGTCTTGGTATTCCTCCAGGGTTTTGGCGTTTTGGCTGTAATGTGTGCCCACTTTGCCTATGGCCGATAGCCCTAGGGCAATCAAATCGCCATCGGGCTGGGCGCTGTAACCTTGAAAATTGCGCTGCAACCGCCCTTGGCGTTTGGCCACGGCCAACGCATCGTGCGGCAGGGCAAAGTGGTCCATGCCAATGTAGTCATAACCCGCAGCTTGCAGGGTCTGCAAAGCCAGTTTGAACATGGCGAGTTTGTCGGCCGCGCTGGGCAGTTGCTGATCGGTAATGCGGCGCTGCGGCTTAAAACGCTGCGGCAAATGGGCGTAGGCATACAGGGCAATGCGCTCGGGGCGCAGGGCGATGACTTGCGCCAAAGTGCGCGCCAAGGAAGTGGGCGATTGCTGCGGCAGGCCGTAGATCAAATCCATATTGACCGAGGCAAAACCCAGATCGCGCGCCGCGTCCATCAATTGCGCCACCGATGCGTAAGATTGCTCGCGGTGCACGGCTTGTTGCACAGCGGGGTCAAAATCTTGCACGCCCAGGCTGAGGCGGTTAAAGCCCATATCGCGCAGGTTTTGCAGGCGCAGCGGGCTGACGGTGCGTGGGTCAATCTCGATGGCGTATTCGCCGTTAGCGCCGCTTGGTGCAAACTCAAACAGCGTGCGCAGATGCCGCCACAAATCGGCCAGTTGCGCATCGCTGCAGAAAGTTGGCGTGCCCCCGCCCATATGCAGTTGGCTGACGCTGGGCTTGCGCCCACCCAGCGCGGCCGCGTGCAAATTGGCCTCTTGTTTCAGCAGTTCGATATAGGGCGCGGCGCGGCGCCGGTCTTTGGTGATGATTTTGTTGCAGGCGCAGTAATGGCACAGCGATTGGCAATAGGGAATGTGCACATACAGCGACAGCGCCTGCTGGCTGCTACGCAACTGCTGGCGCAGCGCCAGCGCCTGCTGGTAATCGGCGGCGCCATAGGCTTCGACAAAACGGTCGGCCGTGGGGTAAGAGGTGTAGCGCGGGCCGGCTTTGCTGTATTTGTCCAGCAGCGCGTCTTCGGGAAGAGCTGTGATGGCAAGAGTGGCGGCAACGGTGGCAGAACAGGCGTGGGGCATAGGCTAGCACTGTGCCGCAAGCCTCTCGCCCCGCCGTTGATATACATCAACGCGGTGCCCACGCCCGGGCGATTGCTTCTAAAATACTCCATATGAACGAAAAAACCTCAGGCATCACGATGCGGGTCGAGCACCCAGACGACTGCCCTAACCATGGGGGCACATCCATCAATACCAAACAGGTAAAAGTGGCGTGCTCCAATTGCAATCTGCGCGAGTTGTGCATGCCCATGGGCTTGAGCCATGAAGAGATGATCAAGCTCGACGAGCTGGTGTTCTCGCGCAAGCGCGTGCCACGCGGCCAGGCGCTATACCGTTCGGGCGATAGCTTTAGCGCCCTGTTCGCGGTGCGCACGGGCGTGTTCAAAACCACGGTCAGCTCAGAAGAGGGGCGCGATCATGTCACCGGCTTTCAAATGGCGGGCGAGATCATGGGGCTAGACGGCATGGCGAGCGATCGCTACTCCTGCGACGCCATTGCGCTAGAAGACGCCGAGGTTTGCATCATGCCCTTCGGCAAGATTGAAGACCTGTCGCGCGAGATCAAAGCCCTGCAAACACATTTGCACCGCATCATGAGCCGCGAAATCGTGCGCGACCAAAACATCATGCTGCTGCTAGGCACCATGCGCGCCGAAGAACGCTTGGCGGCATTTTTGGTCAATTTAGGCCAGCGCCTGCAAGCGCGCGGTTTTTCTTCCACCGACATGGTGCTGCGCATGACGCGCGAGGAAATCGGCAGCTATTTGGGCTTAAAACTCGAAACCGTGAGCCGTACTTTCAGCAAATTTGTCGAAGATGGCCTGATTACGGTCAAGCAAAAAGTCATCCACATCATCGAGCCTGAGCGCCTGGCATTGCTGGCCAAGCCGCGCGAGTAGGCGTTCGCCACCTAACGCGCCGATCACCCGTTGCCCTGTCAGCGGGTTTTTTATGCCCCGCAAGACCCGCAAGACCCTGGCAGCCTCGGGGTGAAAATCATCGACAATGCCGCCAACATGAAACACTCCCCCATGGAATCCGCAGCCATTGCCACCCAGCCACCGCGTGCGCAATGGTGCTGGCGGGCGTTGTGGCGCAGCTTAGGCGCTGTGTTGTTGGGCGCTTTGCAAGCCTGCTCATTGGCCTGGCCAGCAGCTTGGGCTTGGCCACCGCTGCTGCCAGCAGGGCAGGCGCTTTGGTATTTGCAGGTGCTGGCGACGGCGGGTTTATATGTTTTGCTGCAAGGGCAGTCTGTGCGCACAACGCTGCTGACGGCTTGGTTATTTGCCTTTGCCTGGTTGCTGGGTGCTGTGGGCTGGATTTATACCTCGTTGCATGTGTATGGGGGCTTGGCTGCGCCTTTGGCGCTAGCGGCTTTGGCGGCTTTGGCGGGATTTTTAGCCAGTTATTTTGCCGTAGCAGCAGGTTTTTTTAGATACTTTTCGCTGAAATGGCTTGCAAAACCTGCCCAAGCAGCTGCGTTATTTATAGCATTTTGGTCCATGGCGGAGCTGGCTCGCAACAGTTGGTTTACGGGTTTTCCGTGGGGGGCAAGTGGCTATGCGCATGTGCAAGGCCCATTGGCTTTTATGGCTCCTTGGGCTGGGGTGTATGGCATCGCAGCGGCGGCCACAGCTTTGGCCTTGAGCATCGCCCATTTGCTGCGCACGGTTTGGCTGCGCCGTTTGCCGTGCAATCGCTGGGGTTTTCGGCAAGCTGGCGCGTCGTTATGGTTTTTTGTGGGACTGGTCTTGCTTTTGGCCATATTGCCGCAAGCACTGACCAGACTGGCAGGCCCTGCACATCCCAGCCAGCCACCGCTGATGGTGGATTTGCTGCAAGGAAATATCAGCCAGGGAGAGAAATTTGATATGCAAAAAGGGGTGCCCCAGGCATTGGCCTGGTATAGCCAACAGCTGCAACAAAGCCAGGCCGATTTGGTGATTACGCCCGAAACAGCCATTCCACTGTTGCCCCTGGATCTGCCTGCTGGCTATTGGCTGGCGTTGCAGCAGCATTTTGTCCAGTCTGGGCAAGCTGCCTTGGTAGGGCTGCCTTTGGGCAATGAAGAGGACGGCTACGCCAATTCCGTGGTGGGACTCAAGCCCAGCGGTGCGGCCACGCATTACACCTATGTCAAACAGCATTTGGTGCCTTTTGGTGAGTTTATTCCGCCCATGTTTCGGTGGTTTACCAATTTGCTGCAAATCCCACTGGGGGATTTTTCGCGCGGCGATCGCGTGCAGCCTTCATTTTTGTGGCATGGCGAACGCCTTGCTCCCAATATTTGCTACGAAGATTTGTTTGGCGAAGAATTGGCTGGGCGCTTTGTGTCAGCAGAAACAGCGCCGACGATTTTGGTTAATCTCAGCAATTTGGCCTGGTTTGGTACCGGTGCCGTGCTAGACCAACACCGCAACATTGCACGCATGCGTAATTTGGAATTGGATCGCCCCACCCTGCGTGCGACCAATACAGGGGTGACGGCCTTGATTGATCGCCATGGCGTGGTGCAAGCCCAACTGCCCAGCGCTACGCAAGGCGTCTTACGCGTGCGCGTGGGTGGCAATACGGGTATCACATTTTTTGCATGGTGGGCAGGGCGATATGGGCAATTACCCCTATGGCTACTGGCTTTCGTGGGGTTGGGTGTGGTTTTCTTGTCTAGCAAAAATACACGGCCGCGCTGAGATTGAAAAATTGCGCTAGGATTTGCCACTGAGTCATCTTCGGCATGGTCTGATTTTTGACCTGTAGTTGGCTACAGAGTGGGTTTTCCTCCTTTTCAAAGGCGTGTTATGCAAAGTTTGCGTCCTCTTTCCTTTCCTATTTCGACGCTATTGGCGGCCATCCTCGCGTGTGCTGCTCCCTCAGGCGCATGGGCCCAAGCAGCAGGTACCCCCATCAAGGTGACGCTGGTCGCCTCTGCTGATGAGGAAGGGCAGAACGGCCTCGGCGATGAGGTGCAAATCATGACGCAAGCCGTGATTGACGAGTACAACGACACGCAGACTGGCGGTCCTAGCATCGAATTACAGGTACTCGACAGCAAAGGGGTCAGCGAAGCCAAGCTGTCCCAAGAGGCAGCGGGATCCTTGGCCATCATCTCTTGTGTGGGCACCAAAGCCTGTGACATGCAAGCCAAAGTGGCCAAAAGCATCGGCGTGCCCCTGCTTGGCCCCATGACGGGAGATATGGCTTTGCGCGACAATGCTTGGACGGGAACCGTACTGCCTGTGCGCCCATCCAACCAAAACAGCCTGCAAGGTGCTTTGCGCGCACTATCAACGATGCGCGTGAAAAAATTGGGCGTGTTGGTGCAGGCTGACAGCTATGGTAAAGATTTGGACGAGGTTTTGACGACGCTGAAATTGCCTGATGGCTTAGCCATCGCCGCCAAGGAAACCATAAACAAGTCCACCAACTTTGCCCAAGTCACGCAACGCCTACAGGCCGCTGGCGTGACGGCGGTGTTATTACTCAGCGATGATGTGGCCACCGCCAATGTCTTGGTCGGTTACTGGAATTCGCGCCGCAAAACCGCTGCCGCCTACACCCCGACCATGATGCATCTAGACGGTTTGGCTCTGCCCGAATACGCGGAAAAAGCCACGGGCTACCCCGGTGGATCAATGTTTGTCACCATCGTCCCCAGCCCTTGGGGCGGGCGGCGCCAGGTGCAGCGCGATTACCAACAATTGGCCCAGTCACGCGGGATTTACCGCGCTAGTTACGGCTCGCTAGAAGCCTTTTTAAATGCAAAAGTGCTGGTCCAGGCGGTACGCAATGGCAAGGCCACGAGTGCGTCTAAATTGACGCAATATATTCACAACACACCCATCAATTTGGGCGGATTGACCCTGCGCTATATGGGCGGTAAAAATGATAGCACAGGCTTTCTGGATCAAGCCGTATTGGGTGTCGATGGCGCCTTCCGCCATTGATGACAGCGGCGCTGAAACGCCCTGCCAACCCGGTTTGTGCATGTCACAATCAGCACATCCAAACCGTGTCCCTACAAAGGCTGAATGACGCATGAGCGAAACCCATTTTGGTTATCAAAAAGTCGATGAAAAAGACAAGGCCACGCGCGTGCGCGGGGTGTTCGATTCGGTCGCGCAAAACTACGATGTGATGAATGACCTGCTATCGGCAGGTATGCACCGCTTGTGGAAGCGCTACACGGTCGCCGTTTCGGGGGCAAAAGAAGGCGATCGCGTACTCGATATCGCGGGTGGAACCGGCGATTTAACGCGTTTATTTGCGCGCAAAGTGGGCAGCCGTGGGCAAGTCATCCACACTGATATTAACGAGGCCATGCTGCGCGTTGGGCGCGACCGCATGCTCAATGAAGGCGTGATTGCGCCGCCCTTGGTGTGTGATGCCGAAAAACTCCCCTTCGCGGACAATTATTTCGACATCGTCAGCGTGGCTTTTGGCCTGCGCAATATGACGCACAAAGATGCTGCGCTGCGCGAAATGCTGCGTGTGCTGCGCCCGGGCGGCAAGCTCTGCGTGCTCGAGTTTTCGAAGGTTGCGCCACCGCTGACCAAAGCGTATGACTGGTATTCGTTCAAGCTGCTACCCAAAATTGGGCAGATAGTGGCCAAAGACGCCAGCAGTTACCAGTATTTGGCCGAATCCATACGCATGCACCCAGGCCAAGCTGAGCTCAAGGCGCTGATGCAGGCGCAAGGCTTTGGCCATGTGGATGTGCACAATATGAGCGCTGGCATCGTGGCGCTGCATTTCGGCATTAAATGTTAGGGAGAAGGGCGCATGCTGCTGCTAGGTCTGGTGTTAGGGGCTTTGGTCATCGCATTGATCATCATTGGGCAGAAATTGGCTCAAAAAATGGCGGCGCAACAGGCGGCAACCGCTGCTAGCGACCATGCGGCGAACCTGCGCAGCCAGGCAAGGCCAGCGCCTACCAGCCCAGAGCCCTTAGCCGCGCAAGTGCCCATAGCCCAGCACTACCGCAGCGACACCGTAGGAAATGATGCCGCCGCGCGCCCTTGGGATCATGGGGTAGCAGCAACAGACACGCCCAGCGCAGCCCCCCACGCTAGCGGTTGGGAACAAACAAAAGTCAGCACCCTGTCTTTCCGCCCCGATCAATTACCCGACCGTGTGCCTGCGCACTTTGATCTGGCTGTGCTGATCGAGCGCTCTAAAGAGGCCTTTATGCGCCTACATACCGCCTGGGAAACAGCAGATGCGACCGCTTTGCGCGACTTGTTAGCCCCTGCCATTTGGCAGCAAGTCGAGCCTGCTATCCAAGCCCAGGTTTTGTCCGAATGGGGACAAAGGGTCAGTGAAGTCCAGCATTTGACCGCACGCGCTTTAAATGCCAGCACCGGCGACCAGGGTGCGCTGCAGGTTCGCCTAGAGTTCACAGGCAGCCAGTGGCAAATTGCTGATGCGCAAACACGCCCGATTCATGAGGTTTGGGATGTGCACTATTGCGAGCACCCCCCCCTGTGGCAAATCGCCGATTTGCAAGCACGGCAGCAAGTGACTCCCGGGTAAACATCGTTTTTAAGCATTTCTATTCGCTGGGCGGCTGCGTCGGCAGCGTAGCCTGCTGCTGATATAAACGCCGCCAGGCCTGCCACTGCTGCCACTTTTGTGCCCCAACGGTCCACAAAAACATCAACACAAACACTGCCAATCCATAGGGCCACAACCACCCCAGCCACTGCCCTAAGCCATAAAAACGCACAAAGCTGCCTTGCTCCCAATACTGCATATCAATGTCGGCGTAGCTGCTCGATCCAGCCTGATTGAGCAACAGCGTTTGCAAAGCAACAGCCAGCAAAATCCCCAACGCCAGCCACACACGCGGAGCCGCCAGAGTCATGCTGCTGATGATGGCTCCGGCGGCAATCCCCAGCAGAACAGGCTGATCGAGCCAAATCCAGGCATTCCAAGGGTCGTAGCTCAGGGCGTAAGACAAGCCCAGCACCAAAACGCCACACGCCAACATCAAAACATGGGCGCCCAAGCGCGTCCAAGCGCCGCGCAGCAACAAATCCAAGCTCCATAAAGGAATCAGCAAACCCAGCGCCACGCTGGTGCTTTGCATCACGGGCAGCATGGGTTCAAATTCAAAGGCGCGAAAGGGGATGAAACGCAAAAACGGTGTGCCCTGCAGCCAGCTGGCCAAAGCCGCCTCTAGGCGTTCATAAAACTGCCCCAGAGCAAAGGGCTGGCTGGTCGGAAAAAGCAGGGCAAAAGGCCAGAGAAACAAATGCACAAAAATTGCGCGGGTATGCGGCTCCATGCTGCGCTCGCGCCAAGTCCGCCAAATGTGCAGCCAGCCCCATTTTTGCGCCAAGCTCGCGCCCAAAATCCCGGTGGCCGCGCCTGCGCTATTGAGCAGCCAGTCAGCCAGCGAGGGGACGCGCCAAGGCAGGTAGTTTTGGCTGATTTCTATACCCCAAGACAGGGTCGCGCAAATAAGCAGAACCACCAAAAGCCAGCCCAAGCTGCGGTGCTGGGTGCGCCGGTGCGAGAGCACAGCTGCGGCGCACAAAAAGCCCAAAGGGATATAGCCCAGCCAATTGCTGATGACATCAAAGCGCAGCCAATAGCGCGGCCATTGGGTCAAAAACAAATACCAAGGATCGGCCGTGACGCGCCAGCCCGAAAAAGGGTAGAGCGAGGCATAAGCGATCAGCAGCGCATAAGCCAGCGCCAAGGGCGCAGCGGTACTGGTGTGGCGGGGCGGCTTCATGGCGCGGCGATCGGGTTGTGCAGGGGCTAGGGCTTAGAAAGGTTTGACCGTGACCAATATGGTGATGGCCAGCAGCAGCACGACGGGTACCTCGTTAAACCAACGAAACCACACATGGCTGTGGCGCGATGCCCCATTTTCTAGCTGCGCATACAGGCGCGCGCAAAGGGCGTGGTAGGCAATCGCCGCCAGAACCAGGGTCAGCTTGGCGTGCATCCAGCCATTGCCAGGCCCGCGCAGGCCAATTTCATAGCGCCCCCACAAATACAAGCCCAAGATGATGGCGATGGGCGCCAAGATATGCATAAAGCGCAACAACTTGCCCGCCATCAGCAGCAGGCGCGCGCGTTCAGCCTGGGAATCTGCGGGCACCATCGCCAGATTGACAAAAATACGGGGCAGGTAAAACAGGCCAGCAAACCAGCTGGCGATAAACACGATGTGCAGGGCTTTGATCCACAGCATGGTTGGACTTTCTCAAATACGCGACAAAAACGCGTGTGACCCGGGCAGTTTTGCCCGTTTTTAGTCATTAAAAAACATAGCTACTCAGGCAGTGTTTTCGGCTCAAATTGCCAAAAACATCCGGAAATTCTTCTGGGGCTTAGCACGCTGGGCCAGGCGCTTTCGGCCTAGGGTTTTGCACCGAAAAATTCCAGCCTTGAGGGCGAACAATCATACAATCGGGCGCTATTTTCCTCTCTTTTCTACGCACTGCTCGACCATGGTTCCACATCTTGCTACCGCCCTGACTGGCCCAATCAACGAACTGGAGCAGCGCGTGCTCGACGCCATGCCCGCCATCGAGCGCTGGTTTCGCTTGGAGTGGATGGAGCACACGCCGCCCTTCTACACCTCGGTCGATATCCGCAATGCGGGCTTTAAGCTCGCGCCCGTGGATACCAATTTATTTCCAGCGGGTTGGAATAATCTGACCGAAGAAATGCTGCCCCTGGCGGTGCAAGCGGCCATGGCGGCGGTAGAAAAAGTCTGCCCCGAGGCCAAGGGCCTGATGCTGATTCCTGAGAACCACACGCGCAACACCTTTTATCTCAGCAATGTGGCGCAACTGGTGCGCATTTTCAAAACCGCGGGTTTGAATGTGCGTGTCGGCTCCATCAACCCCGAAATCAAAGAAACCACCACCATAGATTTGCCGGGCGGCGAGCAAGTGACGCTAGAGCCCGCTATCCGCGAGGGGCGGCGCTTGGTGCTGAAAGATTTCAACCCCTGCACCATTTTGCTCAACAACGATTTGTCAGCAGGCGTGCCAGGTATTTTGGAAGAGTTGCACGAGCAAATTTTGCTGCCGCCCCTGCACGCGGGCTGGCATATGCGCAAAAAATCGCTGCACTTCAAAGAATACGAAGAGATCAGCAAACGCTTTGGCAAGATGCTGGGCATAGACCCTTGGCTCATCAACCCCATGTACGGCAGCTGTGGCCAGGTGAATTTTGCCGAGGGCACGGGCATGGAATGCCTACAAGACGGCGTCTCCGATTTGTTTGCCAAAGTGCGTAAAAAATACCGCGAATACGGCATCAACGAAAAGCCCTTTTTGGTGGTCAAGGCCGACAACGGCACTTATGGCATGGGCATCATGACGGTGCGCGACGCCAAAGATGTGGCTGCCCTGAACCGCAAAACGCGCAACAAAATGAGCGTCATCAAAGACGGGCAACAAGTTGGCCAAGTCATCATCCAAGAAGGCATCATGACCAATGAACGCCTGAACGATGCCGCAGCCGAGCCTGTGGTGTACATGATGGATCGCTATGTGGTGGGCGGTTTTTACCGCGTGCACGCCGAGCGCGGGGTGGACGAAAACCTCAACGCCCCAGGCTCGCGCTTTGTGCCCCTGGCCTTTGAAAAACACAGCTTGCCGCAATTGGGCGAAAAGCCCGGTACCAGCAGCCCGAACCGCTTTTATATGTATGGCGTGGTGGCGCGTCTGGCCATGCTGGCCGCCAGTTACGAGCTGGAGCAAACCAATCCCGATGCCGAAATCTACGACGGCAATTGAGTTGAGGAGAATCAGTTTAATTATCGGGGTGTTTTTCGTCTTTTAGGCCGTAAAATCTGCCTGAGTAGCTCACTTTTTTGATGATGATAATGACCAGGGCATGACGACTTTAGGCCTCACGCTGATCTATCTGCTAGCCGCCGTGTTGGGCGTGGTGGTTTGCCGCAGCCTGAAATTGCCCCCCGTGCTGGCTTATTTAACGGCGGGCGTGGTGCTCGGGCCCAATGCCCTGGCGCTAGCCAATCACAGCACCAGCAACACCATTCACCACCTGGCCGAGTTTGGCGTGGTGTTTTTGATGTTCGTTATCGGCCTGGAATTCAACCTGCCCAAGCTGCGCAGCATGCGCCGCCATGTGTTTGTGTTGGGTGGGGCGCAGACCCTGCTGACCATGCTGCTCGTCATGGGGCTGGCTTTGGCGCTGCAGCACTGGCTACCCCGGTCATTTCGTCTGAATTGGCAAAGCGCGCTGGTGCTGGGCGGCGCGCTGGCCATGAGCAGCACCGCCATCATCATCAAAATGCTGCAAGACCGGGGCGAGCTGGCGAGCGAGCAGGGGCGGCGTTCGCTGGGCGTGCTGCTGTTTCAAGATTTGGCGGTGGTGCCGCTTTTGGTGGTCATTCCCGCCTTGGGCAGCCCGCCCGAGGCCATGGCCAAAGAGCTGATGTTGGCTGGCCTCAAAGCCACCGCCATCATCGCCTTTTTGCTCACGGGCGGGCAGCGCATCATGCAATGGTGGCTGACCCTGGTGGCTAGGCGCCAAAGCGACGAGCTGTTTATCCTCAATATCTTGCTGACCACTTTGGGCCTGGCCTGGCTGACGCAAATGGCGGGGCTGAGCATGGCGCTGGGCGCATTTATTGCCGGCATGTTGATCGCCGAAACACCTTATCGGCACCAAGTGGAAACCGATATTCGCCCCTTCTACGATGTGTTGCTCGGGCTGTTTTTCATCACCATAGGCATGATGCTGGACTGGCGCTTGGTGCTTGAACGCCCCGAGTTCATTGTGTTGCTCTTGGCCGCCAGCCTGCTGCTCAAGCTGGGCATCGTTTTTACCGTTTCGCGCTTTTTAGGCGACAAATCTGGCGTGGCGCTGCGCACGAGTTTGTATTTGGCGCAGGCCGGCGAGTTTGGTTTTGTGTTGCTCAATTTGGCGCAAAAACAGCATTTGCTCAGCCCGCAACTGCTCAACCCCCTGCTGGCCAGCATGGTGGTGTCGATGATGTTGGCGCCCATCTTGATCATGCAAGCCGAGCGCATCAGCAACTGGGTGTTGCGCAATGAATGGCTGCAGCAATCGCTGCAATTTACCGATATCGCGCGCAAATCTTTGGCCGCGCAGGAACATGTGCTGATTTGCGGCTTTGGTCGCTGCGGGCAAAACATGGCGCGTTTGCTAGAGCAGCAAGGCATCCACTATGTCGCGCTCGATCTAGACCCCGACCGCGTGCAAAAAGCCGCGCAAGCTGGGCATGCCGTGGTGTTTGGCGACGCGGCGCGCACCCAGGTGCTGCAAGCGGCTGGGCTGGCGCGGGCCAAGGCAGTGGCCATCACCTATTTAGAAACCCCCAACGCGCTAAAAGTGTTGGCTGCGGTGCGCAGTCTGCGCCCCGATTTGCCCGTGGTGGTGCGCACGGCAGACGACAGCACCTTGGATCTTTTTCAGCAAGCGGGTGCGACCGAGGTGGTGCCCGAGGCCATCGAAGGCTCGCTCTTGCTGGCGGTACACGCGTTGGCGCTGATGGGCGTGCCGGTGAAAGAGGTGATTCGCATTGTGCAAAGCCAGCGCGAGGCGCGTTATGCCATGCTGCGCGGCTACTTTCGGGGGGCTGATGATGGCAGCGCCCAGGCGCATGATCGCGAGCATTTATCTACCCTGCGTATCGAGCCAGGGTGCTGGGCCGAGGGGCAAAGCGTGGCCGCGCTGGATTTAGACCAGCAGCATGTGGTGTGCTTGGATGTGCGCCGCCAGGGGCAATCACTGCCCGAGCGCCTGGGTACGGCGCTGCTGGCCGATGATGTGCTGGTGCTCAGCGGCACACCGGCCGATTTGGCCGTGGCCGAGGCGCGTTTGTTGCGCACTTGATTGCTATTGTTTTGGTAGCTACTAGGGCAGGCTTTTCGGCCTGAACTGCCTAAAACATGCTGAAAAATGACCGTGCAGCAGCTGGGGGTGGGTGATTGTTCCACCAGTGGTGCAAAATGCATAAAATTGACAAAATTAGACGGTATTATCCCAATATCTGCACTATTGGATGGGGCCATCTGCTGGCTTGCTGCCACGCCGATGGTTTGGCCCCGTTTGGTGCCCCAGCCGTCACCGCATTCGTTGCCTAAAGCGTTGCGCCTAAAGCGTTGCTCAATTTGGGCGCTAAGGGGCTTGTGCAACACCCTTCTCGGATGCGCCTGAACTTCAGGTCGGGCTCAATAAATTCCCGGCCTTCTCGTCTTGCGCATAACCCTGCATTTTTGCGTCCAACTGGGCCTCGAGCTCGGCATTGACCGAGGTGTCGGCGCTGCCTTGCAGCGTTTCAGGCACGCTGGTTGCGGCGAATGCGGGCACTGGCGTCGGCGCGGTTTTATAGCCCACAGGTTTTTGCGTGATGATGGTGTAGGTGGTGCTGGGCGCAGCAATATCGGCGCTGGCGTAAGCATTTTTCACCTGCCTAATGCATTCGCTGCGCACTTTGGCCAGGTCGTTTTGGCCTTGGTCTATCCAGGCAGTAAAGCGCAATTCTGTGCCGTTGGGGCTGTCTTGCTCGACGCGGCCTGCGGGCGCGGGCTCGCTTAATACGCCGCTGACTTGGGCGATGTTGTCTAAGCCCAAAGCCAGGGCCGTGCTGATAGAGGCCTTGCCGTCTATGGTGAGGGCAAATTCGAGGCGGCGTTTGGCGTTGCGGCTCAAGTTCAAAATCACCGCTTTAAACACCGTGGCATTGGGCAGTTGCAGCTCGTTGCCGTCCAGCGTCATCAGCACCGTGGTGCGTGCGCTCAGCGCCACGACGCGGCCTTCATAACTGTCGATGCGCACATGGTCGCGCGGCGCAAAAGGGCGGCGGATGGAGAGCAAAACGCCAGCCAAATAGTTTTCCACAATGTCGCGAAAGGCAAAGCCTATGACCATGCCGACTATCCCCGCTGAGCCCATAAGCGCGCCTGCAACCTTGGTCGCGCCCAGTAAATCGAGGGCGATGATGATGCCGATGAGCGAGCACAGGCCCTGCACCAAACGCCGGCTGATGGTGCTGAGATAGGGGTTGCTGCCGGGCAAATGCAGCTAGGGGCGTTGCCCCAGCCAGCGCCCAACGCGGCTAAAGCCCCAAACCATGAGCGCCGCCAGCAGCAGCAGGGGTAAAAACAGCAAAAAGCGTTTGGCGCGTTCTAGGCCATCGTCCCAAGCCTCTTGCGCGCGTTGCCCTAAACCGGCGGCGAGCTGGATGTGGTTTTGTACCGCCACGACGCCTTGGTCGTCTTTGGCGATGAGCTCGGCGATATCGCGATTCTCGGCACGCAGCACCGCGCCTTCAAGCTGCACGACGCCGCCGTGCTCACTCACGCGCACGCCTTCCATGCCGGGGATTTGCTGCAAGCGTGTTTGTAAAGCTTGTGCGGCAGCGCTGACGGTGGGGGCGGCTGCGGTGTTGGCGGCCGCGTCTTCAGCCGCAACAGCCGCTGCGGCGGTGAGTGCCGTGTTGGCGACGGCGCTGCCCATGCCATCGAGGTCGGCGTTGATGCCGGTCTCGACCAAGGTCGCTACCGTCTGCCCCAGGCTGGGTGCTGATGCTGGCGTGGCAGCTGCAGGAGCTGAGGCAGGGGCAATAGCTGCAGCAGCCGTACTGCCCGCCTGTGCTAAGGCGCCTGTGCTGCACAGAGCCACTGCCACCAAACACAGGCTGCTCGCCCATGGCTTAGCGTGCTTGCTTGCCAAGTTGGCAACCCCGTGGGGCAGAGCAGGCAAGGGCATTTCTTTTGCCATTAGACCTGCGCCAAGGCTTGTTCCAGATCGGCCAGCAGGTCGTCGATATGTTCGATACCTACAGACAGGCGCACGGTGGCGCTGCTGATGCCGGCTTTGGTCATTTCGGCGTCGGTCAGCTGGCGGTGCGTGGTGGAAGCGGGGTGCGTGGCCAAGCTGCGCGTGTCGCCAATATTGACCAAGCGCAACACCAGTTGCAGGCCATCCAAAAAGCGTGCGCCCGCTGCGCGTGGGTCGTCTGATTTCAGCTCAAAAGTCAGCAGGCCCGAGCCTTTGCCGCCCATGTATTTTTGCGCCAGCGCGTAATCGGGGCTATCGGGCAGGGCGGCGTAATTGACTTTGGCGACTTTGGGGTGTTTTTGCAAAAACTGCGCAATCGCCAGGGCGTTGTCGCAGGTGCGATCCATGCGCAGCGCCAGGGTTTCGATGCCTTGCAAAATCAAGAAGGCATTGAAGGGCGAGAGCGCTGCGCCCATATTGCGCAGCGGCACCACGCGGGCACGGCCAATATAGGCGGCTGCGCCCAGCGCTTCGGTATAGACCACGCCGTGGTAAGACACATCAGGCTCGTTCAGGCGTTTAAAACGCGCTTTATGTTCCGCCCAAGGGAATTTGCCGCTATCGACGATGATGCCGCCCAGGCTATTGCCGTGGCCGCCCAGGTATTTGGTCAGGGCGTGGATGACGATGTCGGCGCCGTGTTCAAACGGGCGGTGCAGATAGGGGCTGGGGATGGTGTTGTCCACAATGACCGGGATGCCGTGCTGGTGCGCTACGGCGGCGACGGCGGCAATGTCGGTGATATTGCCATTGGGGTTGCCCATGGATTCAATGAACACGGCTTTGGTGCGCGCGTCTATCAGTTTGGCAAAGCTGGCAGGGTCGTTGTAATCGGCAAAGCGCGTTTCAATGCCGAACTGCGGCAGGGTGTGGGCAAACAGGTTGTAAGTGCCACCGTACAGACGCGACGAAGACACGATGTTGTCGCCCGCTTCGGCGATGGTTTGGATGGCGTAGGTGATGGCCGATTGGCCAGAAGCCACGGCCAGCGCGCCGATGCCGCCTTCTAGTGCCGCAACGCGCTTTTCCAGCACATCGGTGGTGGGGTTCATGATGCGGGTGTAGATATTGCCCGCGACTTTCAAGTCAAACAAATCGGCGCCGTGCTGGGCGCTGTCAAAGGCGTAAGACACCGTTTGGTAAATCGGCACGGCCACCGCTTTGGTGGTGGGGTCAGGGCTGTAGCCGGCGTGGACAGAATGGGTTTCAAATTTCCAGTTGCTGGACATGGGGTGCTCTCCTTATCGAAAAACGGCGCTTATGGTGTGTTGGTATTGCTGCTCATGTGCGCATCTTGCACCTGCCCATCGGAGTATTGGCTCCATATGCGCACGGGCAGAAAGCCCTTGGTGTCGTACCAGATGGTCATTGTAGGTTCCCACAGTTTGCCCCCGTCGCGGCTGGGATCGTGCGATACAGCTAACCATTGTGGGCTGGCATCTGCGCCCATCTGGGCACGCACGGCAGGCAGGGCGGCTTGCAAGCCCAAAACATGAAATTGCCACACCCTAGCTTGGCTGCTGTTGGCAACAGGGATTTGAATAACGGGGCTGAGTGTCTGCGACTCCAATTGCGCCGCCAAAATTCCGCCCAACTGCATTAACACAGAAAGGCGGTCTTGAACCCCTGCCGTCAGCTTGGCGCTAGGGCTGTTATTGCTAAACACGATTTGCCCTGTACTGCCGACAAAATGGGTGGCGACTTCGCTTTTGCCAGTGCCCGTTTCGCTGTACCGCAGGGGTTGCAAGCCAGCAGCACCCAAATTACCAGCGCTTTGTTGCCACGCTGTTTTGCCTGCGATACTTTGCTCCCAAGTTAGCATGTACTGGCTCTCATCCTGTTTTTTCCAGCGCAGTTGTGCTTGCCCAATGGCGCTTGCTGTGGTGCGATCTCCCGTGGTACTGGCTGTATAAATTTGATAGCCCAAGATGGCCGATTCAGGCGCCTGCATCTCTTGCATCACTGATAGGGGGTTGGGGTTGGCGACGCTGCTGGCGGAGGTGGGAGCGACGGGGGCTTGCTCTGTGACCGTCTGCTTGGCCGGAGCAACCACTGGGCTAGGTGCCGCTATTGGCACGACCTGTTGCCTAGCCAGCGTTGGTACTACAGTCAAAGGTGGCACCGCTGCCGCTGCTGATGAATCTTCCCGTACGCTGGTGTTGGCCTCTGGCGCCGCAACGGGTAGGGGCACAGCCTCTTGCGGCGGCTGAAGTAACTGCACCATGATGGTAGGATGCGGCTGCTGGGGCAAAGACCATGGCAGCCGCCACCAGCGGGAATAGCCCAAAAATACGGCATGCAAGCCTAATGCGGCTAGCACCGCTAGCCACAACGCAGGTCGGCGCAGCGGGGCAAATACCCCCGATGTCCCCAAGACCTCTAATGGCGGTACAGGGAAAGGTGCATCAGACGGATCGCAAAGACTTCGATTTTCAGGCATCAATGGGCTATTAACCGTGTAAAACCTGCCTGAGCAGCTATTAAAAATGAAGCCTCTGGCGCTTTATAAACGCACAGGAATTCCACGACCAGCCATGTATGCTTTGGCCTCGCGCACAGTGTAAGTGCCAAAGTGGAAGATGCTGGCCGCCAACACTGCATCGGCGCCGCCTTGTTGCACGCCGTCGGCCAAATGTTCGAGCGTACCCACGCCGCCAGAGGCAATCACGGGCACGGGTACGGCGTCGCTCACAGCGCGGGTCAGCGCCAAATCAAAGCCGCTTTTGGTGCCGTCTTTGTCCATGCTGGTGAGCAAAATCTCGCCCGCGCCGTATGCGGCCATGCGCTGGGCCCAAGCGAGCGCGTCCAGCCCGGTGTTTTTGCGCCCACCGTGGCTATACACATCCCAGCCCATGCCTAGGGGATGACCGTCTGCGCCCAGACGCTGCGCATCTTCGGCGCTGCGGCGCTTGGCATCGATGGCGACCACGATGCACTGCGAGCCGTATTTTTGGCTGGCTTCGCGGATGAGCTGTGGCGTGGCAATGGCGGCCGAGTTGAAACTGGTTTTGTCAGCGCCGGCATTGAGCAAGCGGCGCACATCGTCCACCGTGCGCACACCACCGCCCACCGTCAGCGGGATAAACACCTGGCTGGCCACCGCCTCGATGATGTGCAAAATCACATCACGCGCATCGCTGGTGGCGGTGATGTCAAGAAAAGTCAGCTCATCGGCACCCTGCTCGTTATAGCGGGCAGCGATTTCCACGGGGTCACCCGCGTCGCGCAGCTCAACAAAATTCACACCCTTGACCACACGGCCGTTGGTGACATCGAGACAGGGGATGATGCGTTTAGCTAACATAGTTTGCAATTATAAATCGCAGCTTTTGCCCTATCGAAATCATCGCTAACACCCAGAAAATTCACCCTAAGGAGCCTCTGCACAGCCTTTTTTGGATGCTGGCGCTTGGCATCAGGATGGGATACGAGGCAAAAAACGAGCTATAGCGGGCATTCTGGTGAGTTTTTTTAACAAAGTAGCCAGCCTGATGACGAGATGCCAGCGCCGAAGGGGGCTGTGCAGAGGCCCCTAAGAACCCATCTTTCGAGAGTGGTAGTTTGGATGGTCGCTGCTGCGGCTTATGCCGCTCGATTCAGCCCTAAGAGCGTGAAGCTTCAGCCAAAAGCCAAATCAGCATGAAAAAGGCCGCTTGCGCGGCCTTTGAAAGACGGATTTCACACCAATTACGGTTGGTAAGTCCAAATTTGCTGCGCTGGCATGTGCAAATAGTCACTGGAATTAGCAGGATCCGTCGCCTTTTCAGCCAACATATTACCCAAATTGCTATAGGTAATATGTGGGTTGGCTGGCGAGGATACGCCGTACAGATGGTTCATTTCCGTGCGTATCGGGAAGAAGGGAATGGCACTGGTCGTGGCGAATGTCCCTGAAATCACAGGCATATAGACCTCAAACCCCATCCTGCCGTTAAAGTCGATCTCTTGCAAATCGGCGCCTAAGAATTGCACCGCAGCATCGACCGCACTTTGCAGCCCAGAATCGCTTGCAGTATAGGTTCCACCAGGGCTAGCCTGCTCTGCGGCCAAAATACCCGCTACTGTCATAGGTCTCGTCATCAAGTAGCTGAACTGACACGCATTCGCATAGCCATTGACGGTGCCATTGGCCTGGCGGGTTGCCGTTAGCGTCAGAGTGGCTCGCAGCATATTGTTTTGTGGATCTGTAATCAGGTTGTCACCACTGACCATGCCCAGCAAACTGGGCAATTTACCCTGTGCTACCAAGACAATAGGCATAGAAACTGAATCGCCCACATTGGCATTGGCCAACTGTTTGGCCAAGCGCTGCGCCCAATCTGAGGGCTCGTAGCCGACAAACGATTTGGACATCATGGTGTCAAAATCTTGGTTATTGACGATATTGTCCACTTCCGCTTGCGT
>JAMIFN010000088.1:0-24817 GCA_035906235.1 Allobrachymonas sp.
CCTGGGCATTATTTTTGGCCTGCTGTTGGGCAAGCCTTTGGGTATTTTCAGCAGTATCTGGCTAGGCAGCAAAGCCTTGGGCGTGCCCCTGCCGGCGGGCTGCCGCTGGAGCCATGTTTTCGGCATGAGCGTGCTCTGCGGCATAGGCTTTACCATGAGCCTGTTTATTGGCGAGCTGGCCTTTGCCGGGCGCCATGACTTCGAGATGGAGCTGAAAATCGGCGTGCTCAGTGGCTCGCTGCTCTCGGCCATTTTGGGCAGCCTGGTTTTCATAGCAATTCGCCCTAAAATGCCGAAGTTCACCGTGGTCAAATAGGCCACTGGATTTCAGGCAAGATTTTGGCACTTTAGGCCGTAAAATCTGCCTGAGTAGCTATCATATTTTTTAAACACTTCCCCGCACAGGAGCCACAGCATGTCCTGGTTAGAAAAACTCTTGCCCTCTAAGGTGGGCAGCAACACCCCGCAGGCCGAGCGCAAAAACATCCCCGAAGGCCTGTGGGTCAAATGCCCCAGCTGCGAAAGCGTGCTCTACAAAACCGATCTGGAACAAAGCCAGAATGTTTGCCCCAAATGCAGCCACCACATGCGCATCCGCGCGCGTGCGCGACTCGACCACCTGCTAGACGGCGAAGGCCGCTGGGAAATCGGCCAAGAAGTGCTGCCCGTGGATGCGCTGAAATTCAAAGACAGCCGCAAATACCCCGAGCGCCTGAAAGAGGCCTTAGAAGCCACGGACGAAACCGATGCCCTCATCGTTGTGGGCGGCGCGATTCGCGGCATCAGCTGCGTGGTGGCCTGCTTTGAATTTGAATTCATGGGCGGCTCTATGGGCAGCGTGGTGGGCGAGCGCTTTGTGCGCGGCGTCGAAGAAGCCATCGCGCAAAAAGTGCCCTTCATCTGCTTTACCGCCACTGGCGGCGCGCGCATGCAAGAAGGCTTGCTCAGCCTGATGCAAATGGCCAAAACCAATGCCGCCCTGACCAAACTGGCGGCCAAAGGCCTGCCTTATATCAGCGTGCTGACCGACCCCACCATGGGCGGCGTATCGGCCGGTTTTGCCTTTGTGGGCGATGTCGTCATTGCCGAACCCAAAGCCCTGATCGGCTTTGCTGGGCCGCGCGTGATTGAAAACACCGTGCGCGAAAAATTGCCCGAAGGCTTTCAGCGCGCTGAGTTTTTGGTCCAAAAAGGCGCGGTCGATTTCATCTGCGACCGCCGCGAGCTGCAAGAGAAAATCGCCAAAACCTTGGCCATGCTGCAACGCCTGCCGGCGGATGCAGTGGTCTAACACCACGGCATTTTGAAACATCCCGCTGCGGCGGGATGTTTTTTGGTCTCAGCATGGGATGCGAGCTTATTGGCTTATTATTGGGTTAATTCAGGATGATTTTGCCTTTTATTCATTTATTGTCCCATTAATGGAATAATTGGCATTTGCTATGGATTTGGGGCACATTTTTTTGGGTCTTTTATGGCTTTCAGGCCGTTAAACCTGCCTGAGCAGCTCCTAAAAAAGAGTGATGCAAACGGGTTTTTCTCGGATGTTTTCCCATTGCAAAATAGCCTTGCGCTCAGCGCAATTGCGTGCGCCTGAGGGCTGTTCTTGGCGTTGCACCGAGAATATCCCGAAGTTTAATCGGCTTGGCGCAACAGACGCATGGGCGCGGCGCGGCTGGCGCTGTGCGCGCTGACATAACCGGCTGCGCCTATGAGGATGGCTCCCAAGATGGGAGCCGGCCACCAGAGTTGGGGCGTGAGCGCCAGGGGCAACTCAAAAACCCAGCGCTGCAAGGCCAAGAGCACGATTTGCGCAAAAACGCTAGCCAACAAGCCTGCGATTGCGCCCATGATGGCAAATTCCAGCCACAAAGCCCCTTGCAATAAGCGGCGGCTCGCACCCAGAGCGCGCAGCACGGCGGTTTCATGCTGGCGCTCGGCCAACGAATGCTGCACCGTGCTCAGCAGCACCAATAGGCTGCCTAGCAGCACCAAGCCCAGCACCAGTTGCAGCGCCAGCGCCACGCGCGTCATGATGCTGCGAATTTGGCCAATCACCGCCTGCAAATCCAAAATCACCGCTTGCGGAAAGGCTTGCGCCAGGGCGCTGATTTCAGCCTGTTGTGTGGGCGGCAGGTAAAAGCTGGTGATATAGGTTTTGGGGTAGTCCCACAACTGCTCAGGCGTGAATAGCATGTAGAAAGTGGGCTCCATGCGGTTCCAATCCACCTCGCGCAGGCTTGTGACACGGGCTTTAAAACGCAGGCTGCCTTGCAAAAATTCCAACTCGTCGCCCAGGCGCAGTTTCAGGCGTTCGGCCAATTTGCTTTCAACCGAGACGCCGTGGGCGCGATTGGCGGGCGTCCACCACTGGCCAGTTTGTATCTTGTTGTGCGCGGGCAAGTCTTCGGCCCAAGAGAGGTTTAGCTCGCGGTTCAGGCTGGCCTGGTCGGCGTCTTCTTTGCTGACACGCTGGCGCACGGGCTGGCTGTTGATATGCGTCAGGCGCGCCCGCACCATGGGGTAGAGGCCTTGCTCGCCCAAGCCGCGCTGCTGTAACCACTGGTGTGCAGCGGGGACGCTGGCCTCGGGCAGATTGACCACAAAGAAATTGGGCGTGCGCGGCGGCAGCTGCGCCTGCCACTGACTAAAAATTTGGTGCTGTAGCCCCCAGAGTACAAGCAGCAGCATGGCGCTCGTGGCAAACAGGGCGATATGCACAGCATTGCTGAACAAGCGACGCTGCAAATTCGACAAGGCCAGCGCCCAGGCACCATGCAGGCGCAATTGCGGCTGGCGCAAGCGCCGCAACACATAGGCCGCAGGCAGGCTGATGGCGGCCAGCAGCAAAAGCAAGCCCGCCAAAAGCAGGGCGGCCAAGTGTGGCGTCTGGGTGTAAATGCCCAATAGCAGTCCCAAGCCCAGCAGCGTGAGGACGAAGTTGCGGGGCGAGAAATAACGCAGGCTTTGCTGGCGTTGCTGCAAGAGTTTGAGCGCCGAGACTTTTTTCAGCTCTAACAGCGCGGGTGCAGCAAAGGCCAGCAGGCTGATGGCGGCACTGAGTAGCCCCAGGGCAAAAGGCCAGGCCGATAGGGGCGGGGGAGGCATTTGCAGATCGCCCTGCGCTTGGGCAATGGCGAGATGCTGCAGCGCCCAAGCGAAAATGCAGCCTAGCAGCGCAGCGACGGCGCCGAGCATGCCTAGCGCACGGCCATAAATGCCTTGAATGTCGCGGCTGCTGGCGCCTAGGGTTTTCAAAATCGCCACCATGCGCATCTGGCGTTGGGCAAAACGCGCCGCCGATAGGGCAATGGCGATGCCAGCCAAAATCACCACCATGCTGCTGGCGAGCAGCAAAAACTGCTGCGCTTTGTCTAAGGCACTGCCCATGCGTGGTTGCGCGTTGTGGATATCGAGCCAGCGTTGGTTGTCAGCCAGCAGGGGCTTAAAGTGGGCATCCAGCTGGGCCAAAACGGTGGCGTTGCCACTGAATAAATAGCGGTAAGTGAGGCGGCTGCCCACCTGCACGACACCCGTTTTTTCGATGTCTTGCCAATGCATCAACAGGCGCGGCCCTAGGCCAGAAAAACCCGCCGCGCGATCGGGCTCAGCCACCAACACGGCGCTGATGCGAAATTGCCCATCGCCCAGCTCTACCGTATTACCCACTTGCAAACCCAGTTGCTGCAGGGCGCGGGCCTCTAACCAAACTTCGCCCGGCGCGGGCTGGGCAGGCTGGCTGCGCACGGCGGCGCTGGGGCTGCTGCGGCTTTGCACCGCGCCCAGCAGAGGGTAGGCGCTGTCGGCCGCTTTGGCGCTTACCAATAGCGGCGCTTGCCCTGGGGCAAAGAGCATGGATTGAAATTCTAAAAAGCGGCTGTGGCGCGCGCCCGCCTGTGCGGCCCACGCAGGCCATGCAGGGTTGATAGGCTGGGGTGACTCCAGCACGCGATCGGCGGCTAGCATTTGCGCGGCTTCGCCACCCAGCATCAGCTGGAGGCGGCTGGTAAAGGCGCTTAAGCCGGCCACCACCGTCACCGCCAGCAGCAAGGCGGTAAACACCATGCGTAAATCGCCAGCGCGCCATTCGCTGCGCAGTAAGTGCATGGCTAAACGCCAGCGCATGGGGTGCCGGGTTAGTGTTAGCACCTTCATGCCAGCAACTGCCCGTTCGTTAAACGCAATTGCCGCTGGCAGCGCTGCGCCAAGCGCTCTTCGTGCGTGACCAGCACCAAAGTCGTGCCGTGCTCGGCGTTGAGGGCAAAGAGCAGCTCGATGATGTGCGCGCCCGTGTTGGCGTCAAGATTGCCCGTCGGCTCATCGGCTAGCAAATAAGCCGGCTGGCTGGCAAAGGCGCGGGCTATGGCCACGCGTTGCTGTTCGCCACCCGAGAGCTCGCTGGGCATATGCTCTAGGCGCTGCCCCAGCCCCACTTGGCGCAAAAAATCGGCGGCCTGGGCGCGGCTGTTTTTTTGCCCCCGTAAATCGAGGGGAAGGGCAACATTTTCGAGGGCGCTCAAGTTGCCGATTAAATGGAAAGACTGAAACACAAAGCCCAAGTGTTGGGCGCGAAAAGCGGCGCGCGCGTCTTCGTCCATGCTGCTGAGTAGCTGCCCTGCCACTTGCACCTGGCCGCTGGTGGGCAGGTCGAGCCCGGCTAGCAACCCGAGCAGGGTGGTCTTGCCCGAGCCCGATTGGCCGACGATGGCCACGCTTTGCCCTGTGGGTATTTCAAAACTGATATCGTTGAGGAGGTTTAAGGTTTGCCCTGCGTGTTGCAGGTGGTAGCTCAGGTTTTGGGCAAGAATCATGGGGCAAATTTCAGCAAAAATGCAGGTGAATGCATAGGGGCGATGAAGGTGGGCGTAGCTGTCAGTAAGCGCCCGATTGTGCAGGTTTAAAGAAAGAAGACGAGTGAAAATGCTGCGATATGCTTGCAAAGTTATGTGTGTGGGGGCAGGGCTGCTTGGGTCCGTACTGTTGGCTGCGCCTGCTTGGGGGGCGGGGCTTTTGGTGCATGGTGATTCCCTCAGCGCGGGCTATGGCCTAGAGCGCGGGCAAGAGTGGCCTGCGCTATTGGCGGCGCAATTGCAGCGCAGCCCTTATAAAAATTTGGCCGTGGACAATAGCAGCATCAGCGGCGAGACCACAACAGGCGGCTTGGCGCGTTTGCCTGCAGTGCTGCATCAACACCAGCCCGAGTTGCTCATCATCGCCCTGGGAGCCAATGATGCACTGCAGGGGCAGGACTTGGCGCAAACGGAGAAAAATCTGCAGGCTATGGTCGCTTTGGGGCAAAAATCTGGAGCCAAGGTGCTGATCTTGGCTAGCGACATTCCACCCAATTACGGCATGCGCTACCAGCGCCAGTTTCAGCAACTGTTTGCTACGGTGGCGGCGCAAAACACACTGCCCATCGTGCGTTTTTCCATCCAAGAATTTGCCCAGCAAGCGGGTTTTTTGCAAAAAGACGCGCTACACCCTACGGCAAAAGCCCAAACTGTCATCGCGCAGCGGGTGTGGGCGCAGTTGCAGCCTGTGCTGGCGCTAGCCAAATCGCCTAAAAACGCAGGAGCCCGAAACTTGGCGAGCAAAAGACCCAAGCGTTAGCAATACAGCATGTGTATCAAACGGGGGCGTTTTTCGGGTTGCTAAAGTCCCGGTGCAAGCTGGCAAAAATAGCTGAACGGGCGCAACTTTTGCGCGTAGCGCGAGGATAGGAATGGCTGCATAGTACAAAAAATAGTACATAAGCCTTTTCTTGCTCGTCAGGTAATCGTTAAAAATCAACGAATTAGAGCGCTTGGCGGAGAGAGCGGGATTCGAACCCGCGGTGGGCTATTAACCCACACACGCTTTCCAGGCGTGCGACTTAAACCACTCATCCATCTCTCCAGATTGGCTCAACCTGCGATTTTAGCATGGGCCATGCTTCACGAATGGGAGGGTGGCGCAAGAAAACCTTGCAAAAATCCATGGAACGCAGCTTGTTCTGCCTTGTGGGGAGCTACAATTCACGCTGACGGGCCTTCCCGCATGGCAAAGCAGCCAACCGAGTCAGATGGGGAACCAAGCAGCTCTAACTGTGGAGTCAGTGCCGGGGTCAAGGCTCGTCACCTCTTTCTGGTTTTTGCGCACCAAAAATTCAAGAATACAGCGTAAAAAAGTATATAATCTCAGGCTTGCTAGCAAACCGCAGCTGCACAGCTGATCCCTTGCGCTGCACCTTTCGAAAGGAAATGGATCTTTTATGACTACCGTTCGCGTTAAAGAAAACGAACCCTATGAAATCGCCCTGCGCCGCTTCAAGCGCACGATTGAAAAACTCGGCCTGCTCAATGACCTGCGCGCCCGTGAATTTTTTGAAAAACCCACCACTGAGCGCAAGCGCAAAAAATCTGCTGCGGTTAAACGCCACATGAAGCGTGTACGCAGTATGCAATTGCCGAAGAAGCTGTACTAATACCAGCTATTTGGCAATAGCCATCAAAAAACCCGCCCCGAGCAAAAGGCGGGTTTTTTTTGTCTCAGATTTACGGCTAAGCAAGCTGTCTGAGTCAGGCTTTAAAAAACAAGAACCATGAATTTGCGGCGCATTGCCCACCTCGATATGGATGCGTTTTACGCCTCGGTCGAGCTGCTGCGCTACCCGCAATTGCAAGGGCAGCCTCTGGTCATAGGCGGGCGCCCCATGCCGCAAGATTTGGCCATGCGCGCGCAGTATGTGGGGCAGCCGCTGGCTGATATTCCGCTAACGGCCTTTGCGCGCCTCAAGCACTACCAGGGGCGCGGGGTGATTACCACCGCCAATTACGCGGCCCGTGCCTTTGGCGTGGGCTCGGCCATGGGCTTGATGAAGGCGGCCAAGCTTTGCCCCGAGGCGATTTTGCTGCCCGTGGATTTTGCCGAGTACAAACGCCTTTCGCGCTTGTTTAAAGCCGCTATTGTGGAGATTGCCCCGCAGATGGAAGACAGGGGGGTGGACGAGGTCTATATCGACTTCAGTGCGGTGCCAGGTGGGCAACGCGCTGGTGGGCGGGCGCTGGCGGGTCTGCTGCAAAGCCATGTGCTGGCGGCCACGGGGCTGACTTGCTCGATCGGCGTGGCGCCCAATAAATTGCTGGCAAAAATGGCCAGCGAATTCAATAAACCCCATGGCATAGCCGTACTGCATGAGGAGGATTTGCACAACCAAATCTGGCCTCTGGCGGTGCGCAAAATCAACGGCATAGGCCCTAAAACCGAGGCTCGTCTGCAGGCGCTGGGCGTGCAGACCATCGCCGATTTGGCAGCACAAGATTTGCCGAGCTTGCAGCAACACTTTGGGCAAAAAACCGCGATCTGGTTGTACGAATCGGCGCGGGGCAAGGACGATCGCCCCGTGGTGACCGAGAGCGAAGCCGTGAGTCTGAGCCGCGAAACGACTTTTGAGCGCGATTTGCACGCCGTGCGTGACAGGGCCGAGCTGGGCGCGATTTTTACCCAGCTGTGCCAGCGCGTAGCGGCCGATTTGCAGCGCCGCGGCCTGCAGGGGCGCACCATAGGCATCAAGCTGCGTTACGCCGATTTTTCGATAGCCACGCGTGACAACACCATCGCCCAGGCCACGGCTGATGCGGGCGTGATACGGCAGGCGGCGGGGCAAGCGCTCAAACGGGTGGATTTACAACGCCGCATCCGCCTTTTGGGCGTGCGCGTGGGCAATTTGAGCCTTGCGGGGGCAGAGCCAGCGGCCAAGCCGCGCGCAGCAGTATCTGCCCTGCCTTATACGCCCGAATTAACGGGGCTTTAAGACACGATATAGGCCGCCGTGCCCATGGCGATCAAAGTGCCATCGTCAGCCGTAAATTGCATGGTGGTATTGCCCACACGGCTGCCTAGGCGCACCAAAGTCGCGGTGGTGTGAAAACGCGCCGAGCTGACCCCGGGGCGCAGGTAATCAATGCGCAAATCGATGGTGCCGACCTTGGCAAATCGTTGGTACAAGCCCATGGCAGGCTCGTCTTTAAAGCGTTCGGCCAGCCCCAGCATAACGGCCAAGCCACCCATGGCGTCCAGCGTGGCGCTAATCACGCCGCCGTGGATGCGCTGGCCTTCGTAATGGCCGTATAAATCAGGGCGCATCACAATATGACCATTGGCTTGCGTGGTGTAGAGCTCGTCCACCTTCAGCCCCATCAGGGCGTTAAATTGAATTTTGTTTTCAAAAATGTCTTTCAGCACGGTGATGACATCGTCGCCCAGGTGGAGTTTTTGGAGATGCTGATTCATGATCGTTGGGGTGGAACTGCAGGGGGATAAATTGCCGCTACCATAGCAGAATCTTTGGATTGTTAGCCTGCGCCATGACCCTGACCGAACTCAAATACATCGTTGCCGTGGCACGCGAAAAGCATTTTGGCCGCGCCGCTGAAAGCTGCCACATCTCGCAGCCCACGCTCTCGGTATCCATCAAAAAGCTCGAAGAAGAGCTGGATGCCAAAATTTTTGAGCGCAGCGCGGGCGAAATTGGCCTCACCCCCATAGGCGAGGAAATTGTCGGGCAGGCCCAAGCCGTGTTAGAGCAAGCCGCGCGCATTTACGAAATCGCCAAAAGTGGCAAAGACCCCCTAGCTGCGCCCCTGCGGCTGGGGGTGATCTACACCATAGGCCCCTATCTGCTGCCTGAATTGGTGCGCCACAACATCGAGCGCACGCCGCAAATGCCGCTGATGCTGCAAGAAAACTTTACCCACCGCCTGCTAGAGATGCTGCGCACGGGCGAGATTGACTGCGCGATTTTGGCCGAGCCTTTTCCCGATAGCGGCCTAGCCAGTTTGGTGCTGTATGACGAGCCTTTTGTGGTGGCCGTGCCCAGCACGCACAAACTGGCGCAGCAAAACAGCGTCAGCGCCGAGGTGCTGAAAAATGAACACATGCTGCTACTGGGTGCGGGGCATTGCTTTCGCGACCATGTGCTAGAGGTCTGCCCCGAGGCGGCACGCCTAGGCGCAGGCTATGGGCAAGAGGCCAGCAGTATGCAAAAAAGCTTTGAAGGATCTTCACTAGAAACCATCAAACACATGGTGGCCGCAGGCATGGGCGTGACGGTGGTGCCTGCGCTCTCGGTGCCGCCCGATGCGCTTAATTCCAGTAAAAGCAGCAAGCATGACAGCGCCAAAGGCAGCGAAGTCTTTATTCGCTACCTGCCCTTTGCGGGCGATGCCCCCACGCGCCGCGTGGTGCTGGTCTGGCGGCGCAGCTTTACGCGCTACGAAGCCGTGGCCGAATTGCGCAATGCCGTTTATGCTTGCGCCCTGCCTGGGGTTTTGCGCCCTAAGGTTTAATTTTTTAAGGAAACTGTATGCCGGTATTTCGCCCCCAACTGCCTGCCTCAGCGGTTTTGGCTGCTCTGGCTGTTTGCGCCAGCGGCGCCGCCTTTGCCCAATCAGGCTTTGCTATGCCCCAGCCGCAAAATGTGGTGTCGTTTCAGTCCAGCGGCAGCACCGAGGTGGCGCAAGACCAAATGCGCATCACCCTCAGCACCACGCTAGAGGGCAGCAACGCGCAGGAAGTACAAACGCGCCTGCGCAAAGCGGTGGACAGCGCCTTGGCCGAAGCCAAACCCCAGGCGCAGCCTGAAAAAATGGAAGTGACAACTGGCAGCTTCCGCATCAACCCGCGCTATGGCAAAGACAGCAAAATTAGCGCCTGGCAAGGCTACGCCGAAGTGCAGCTAGAAGGCACAGACTTTGCCCGCATCACCACCGTAGCGGCGCAAATCAAAAGCCTGAATATGAGCGGCATCAGCTTTGGCCTAGCACCCAAAACCCAGCGTGCGGCCGAAGAAAAAGCCCAGGGCGAGGCCATCAATACCTTCAAAAATCGCGCGCAGCAGCTGGCCAAGGCTTTTGGCTTTGGCAGCTATAGCATCCGCGAAGTCAGCATCAATGGCAATGAATACGGCGGCATGCAGCCCGCAGCCGCACCGCGCATGAAAGTCATGATGGCCAGCCCCATGATGGAAGCCGACAACGCCATCCCTGCCGAGCCAGGCAAAACGCGGGTGGAAGTCAGCGTCAATGGCTCGATTCAGATGAAATAAGCCAGATTGCGCAGTCTAATCGCATTAAAAATGAGACAATGTGGCGAAATTTTGCTTTTCAATGCCAAATTGTCTCAGTAATGGAATAATCGTCGATTAAGCCAGTCAAGCAGCCTCAAATACAGCTATTTTTAGTGGTGTTTTAAGCAAATTAAGCCGTAAAACCTGCCTGAGCAGCTCACTTTTTTGATGCAATTTATGGGGAATCACAAAGCATCGAGTGGGCTGAGTATGCCGCGCCCGCCTTTGTTGAGTACATGGGTGAGTATGCGCATACGCTTCACAACTTATGCTGGCGCTGTGCGTCGGCGGCTTGTGTGGCGTTGAATGCGGGAGCATTTTCCATCTGCCCAATTTTAGGTTTGTCTAAATGGCAGTGCTATGCGGGTTTTCTTTTAGGGATGATGAAGAATGCTTGCGTTATGATGCACCCAACAGGCGGCACTTTGTCGCCTAATTCTAGTTAGCCTGCAAAATGCCACTCTGGCTCAGTCTTGTTTACGCCCTGGTCGCCACTGCAGCAGTCGCCGTTGCTTGGTTCCCATTTTCGCGGCGCAAACGTCCCAGTCACGCGCTGCCACTGGTCCTCGCAGTAGGCGTCGGGGTGTTTTTGGCTATGTGGAGTCTCGGCGCGAGCCCTTGGCGCTGGGAAGGCATTACCAAGGTCTCAGTTGCGGGTTGCTTGCTCGGCGGTTTGTTGAACTGGTGGGCTCGCTCCACCTTCGCGGCGAGCCTTCTCGTGCTTGGGCCGCAAATTGCACTTGGTCTGCACGGCGCTCTCGATAGCCTCCATTGCGCCGACATGTGGACGCCTTCAAGTGCGAGAACGCAACTGGTCGAGCGTTGTACGGAGCTTCAGCGCGACAGCATGCTGTCTTTTGCTGCGCTTTGCTTGGCACTCGCGGCAAGTGTCGCGATATCTCGTGCTCTCCTGCGGCGCCGTCGAGAGCCAATGGCTTGAGCGTTGTCTACTTCTGGCCCAACGGCAGCCTCCCCCAAATATGCGGCGCAATGATTTATTTACAGCCCACTTCACCGTCATGCCTTCGTTTAATGGCTGGTGCTGCTAGTTTGGTTTCTGGGGCTAACCCGGCAGTCAAGCGGACTGGCCTAAGGCCAGCCGCTTACTTGATTCGTTAGGCATTAAACACGAGGGCGCACATGCTTGAAGTAACCACAACTGCCGCAGGTGATGTAAACATATCTCACATTACCACTGTACTTGTTGCGTTGATCGGATGGTTCGTCGTGCATCGTCTAACAGCTTGGCGAGATCGCGTAAACCTTAATCGCAAGATTAGAACCGATTACCTCATTAAGGCCTACCAAAACTTGGCCAACGCATCTCAACGCCCACCACAACCGGAATACTTTCGTCTCATGGAATCTGCCATAGCAGACATTCAATTGTTTGGATCCAAGGAACACATTCAGTTAGTCAGCCTATTTCTCAAAGAGTTTTCATCGGCTAACAAGGCATCTTTTGATCCCCTGCTCAATGCCTTGCGTTCCGACCTCAGGATAGACCTCGATTACGAACAATTAAATGGTAACGTTCAATGGTTTCGACCTGAAGGTGCCCCTGATAATACCTAACAATTCATTCAAGCCGACTTCGCTTCGTGGCAGCGCTTCTGCGTGCTTACGCTACGCTAGCACGCATCGCCGCCACTGCGCTACGCGGCTTAATTCAGGTGTTAGGCCACACGGAACATGGACGCAGAAGGCATCCTCTACGCTGTCATTGCAATCGCCAACTGGCGAGCCGTAGTCACGCTGGCATTGTTTTCCGTGATCGCATGGCTGCTGGTCTTCGCCGCCCCAGTTATGGTTGGCCTTCAGGCAATCGTCTTCGCATTCACAGGCCTTTTTGTCGGGGCACTATGGCAGGAACATAGGTCGGTCGACGTTGCCTCCAATCAACCTGACAAGCAAACTAGGCCATCTGTTGCGGCAGCCTCGTCCGCTCTCCTATCGCTATGCTGGGGGCTGGTTAGCGCCGAGACATTGCACTCAACCATATCAGGCGCCGTCATTCTATCCATCGCACTACTTGCCCACACCAAGTACTATCGCCGCATCAACCTCATCAGTTCTAACCGAGCAAGGCTATGCATTTGCTTCGCAGCACTTGGCTATGCGGTTGGCACAATCGCTCGCAACTTCACGGCTTGAGTTCAACATGCACAGTTTCCCTGTGGCTTTTCTCCCCAGCGTGGACTCAACATTCCAGTGCCACACCGTGCCTTCGCTCCCCCGCCTAACTTGGCGTTCAACCGGACTTCAACCTGCTGCGCAGGTTGCAGCCGGTTAACTATGTAGTTAGGCTCCATCAAATGCTCGGCCTTACGCTATTTCGGTCAATGCTTCTATTGCCTTTTGCAATTCCGGTCATTGCTGTTTTGCTGCGCTTGGAAGTCGCCGGATTTCTTGGAATAGCCACCTTCGTTGTGGCCGCACCATATGCACTTTTTGCTCTTTGGGCGTGGAGGCGCATGGGGCGGTTAGCAAGTTTCAAAGAAGCGTATTTGTTTCTCGCAACAGCACCATTCGCATTCTCCATCCCGATATGTTTGCTTTGGTTCATTGGTTCACTCGCTATAGCTGTTCCATTTTCAACGGCCTTAAAGTCAACGATTCAGTTACTTGTGGTCTTGATCGGTACGGGATGTCTATACAGTGCAGCCGCGGCCATTTTGGCTGCGCTGGCGAAAGCCATTGGAGTGATTGGTGAATACAAAGGCAATGAGTAGGCAAGAGCCTAACTGTTCCGTCGAGAGGGACCGCCCACAAGCTGCGCTTGTGGGTTCCCTTCGCGGCTTCGCCGCTGCGGCGGCCCCTCACGTCAAACGTTAGGTGTGTACCCAACCTCCACCCTAGCCCCCAAGGGGTGAGAGGATACTTTAAAAAAATGAGCTGCTCAGGCAGGTTTTACGGCCTAAAAGCCTTAAACAACACCTAAAAATCACAGGGCTTTGCCCAGCGCCTAGCCTAGGGGCGGCTCTAGGCTGGCCTACAATCTTTGCCCTATGAAAACCCCAGCCTACACCCGCGCCGCCCAGTTGCCTGAAATTTTGCAAAACCGCATTGCTGTGCTCGATGGCGCTATGGGCACCATGATTCAGATGTTCCGCCTGAGCGAGGCCGATTACCGGGGTGCGCGTTTTGCCGACTTCCATAAAGATGTGAAAGGCAATAACGAGCTGCTGAGCCTGACGCGCCCCGATTTGATCGGCGATATCCACGAAAAATACCTGGCCGCTGGCGCGGATTTGATCGAAACCAATACCTTTGGCGCCACCAGCATTGCCCAAGACGATTACGACATGGGCAGCCTGGCACGCGAGATGAATGTGGCCTCGGCCCGCCTAGCGCGCGCAGCTTGCGATAAATACAGCACGCCTGATAAACCGCGCTTTGTGGCTGGCGCGCTTGGCCCCACGCCCAAAACCGCCAGCATCAGCCCTGATGTGAACGACGCCGGCGCGCGCAATGTCACTTTTGAGCAATTGCGCGCGGCCTATTACGAGCAGGTGGAAGGCTTGGTCGAAGGCGGCGCCGATGTGCTGCTGGTGGAAACCATATTCGACACGCTCAACGCCAAAGCTGCGTTGTTTGCCATTGATGAATTTTTTGAAGCTACGGGGCAGCGCCTACCCATCATCATCAGCGGCACCGTCACTGATGCCTCAGGCCGCATTTTGAGCGGGCAAACCGTCACGGCATTTTGGTACAGCGTGCGCCATATGCAGCCCTTGGCGGTGGGGCTGAACTGCGCCCTGGGTGCGGCGCTGATGCGCCCCTATATTCAAGAATTGAGCAAAGTCGCAGGCGATACCTTTATCAGCTGCTACCCCAATGCTGGCCTGCCCAATCCCATGAGCGACACAGGTTTTGACGAAACCCCAGCCGTGACCAGCAAGCTGCTGCACGACTTTGCCGCCGAAGGCCTGGTCAATATTGTCGGCGGCTGCTGCGGCACCACGCCCGAGCACATTCAGGCCATCGAACAAGCCACCCGCGGCCAGCCTCTGCGTCGCCTGCAAACGGCGGCGTTTTATAGCCAAGAAGCCGCCTAAAACCATGCTGCTGCGCCTACTGCGTTGGCGAAAAACCTGGAGCCTGCTGCGCCGCAACGGGCGTTTTATTTGGCGCGGCATCAGCCATGCGGCCAGCCCTTGGTGGCTGCGGCTGACACTGGTTTTTCTTCTTGCCTATATGCTCTCGCCCATAGACTTGTTGCCCGATTGGATTTTCTTTGTCGGCTGGCTTGACGATCTGCTGATCGCCAGTTTGTTGCTGCAGTTTGTGCGCCGGCGCTTGCCTACACATTTGCGGCTTAAGTTGGATGGCGGGGCTGCAAGAAAAACAGCAGCGCAATAGCAATGCGTGCGCCGTTCCCCCCCCATTAGCTTGCCCAACTCGATGAAAGAATTTGTCATAGCAAGGGGCACAGTGCAGTCGAGGTTTAAATAGTTCCTTGCTGCTACCCTAAAATGCTGCAGTGCACCAGCACGGGAGCTGATGCCCCACCATAGGAGAGAGCAAAACCATGAACAAGATTTACCCCAGCGCAGAAGCAGCCTTGGCTGGCTTGGTGCGCGACGATATGCTGATCGCCTCAGGCGGCTTTGGCATTTGTGGCATCCCCGAGCAATTGATCGATGCCTTGGTTGCTACTGGCCATAAAGGTTTTTCCGTCATTTCCAATAACTGCGGCATTGACGATGTGGGCTTGGGCAAGCTGCTGCGCACGCGCCAAATCAAAAAAATGATTTCCAGCTATGTGGGCGAGAACAAAGAGTTTGAACGCCAATACCTAGCGGGCGAGCTGGAGGTGGAATTTACCCCGCAAGGCACGCTGGCAGAAAAGCTGCGTGCCGGCGGCGCGGGCATCCCAGCTTTCTACACCCGCACGGGCGTAGGCACCATCGTGGCAGAAGGCAAAGAAACGCGCGAGTTTGATGGCCACACCTATGTGATGGAGCGTTCTTACGCGCCTGATTTGTCGCTGGTCAAAGCCTACCAAGCCGATAAAAGTGGCAATCTGCGTTTTCGTCTGACTTCGCGCAATTTCAACCCCGCCGTGGCGATGGCGGGCAAGGTTTGCGTGGTGGAAGTCGAAGAAATTGTCGAAACGGGGACATTCGCCCCTGACGACATCCACCTGCCAGGTATTTATGTGCAGCGCATCGTGCACAACCCCAATCCCAGCAAAATGATCGAAAAACGCACGCTAAGGAGCTGAGCCATGGCTTGGACACAAGAACAAATGGCGCAACGCGCCGCGCAAGAATTGCAAGACGGCTTTTATGTGAACCTGGGCATAGGCATCCCGACCCAAGTGGCCAACCATGTGCCTGCGGGCATGGAGGTCTGGCTGCAAAGCGAGAACGGTCTGCTGGGCATAGGTCCTTTTCCGACTGAAGCCGAAGTCGATGCCGACCTGATTAACGCGGGCAAGCAGACCGTCACCACCCTGCCAGGTTCATCGATTTTTGGCAGCCACGACAGCTTTGCCATGATTCGTGGCGGCAAAATCAATCTGGCGATTTTGGGCGCTATGCAGGTCAGCGAAAAAGGCGATCTGGCCAACTGGATGATTCCTGGCAAGATGATCAAAGGCATGGGCGGCGCCATGGATTTGGTCGCTGGGGTGCCCCGCGTCATCGTGCTGATGGAGCATGTGGCCAAGCGCAAAGACGGCGGCGAAGACCTGAAAATTTTGCCCGCCTGCACCTTGCCACTCACGGGCTTGGGCGTGATCAACCGCATCATCACCGACTTAGCCGTGATGGACATCACGCCTGAGGGCTTGAAACTGGTGGAATTGGCGCCCGAAGTCACGCGCGAACAAGTGCAGGCGAAAACAGGTGTGCCGCTGATTTGAGGGGTGATGCTGCTAAAAATGCATGCCTTATTCCCGTGTACAGCTTGCCTTTAAGTCGGGCTGGGGCGGGAATCCAGGTGGAGGCTGGGGCTTATCAAGGCCACAGATCGCCAGTCCCCACCCCAAGCTTCCCCCAAGGGGGAAGGACAGAGTCCTTGGAGGCCTAGCCCCGTGAATACCCCCAGCTTCATTTCCCCACCACCGCCGCAATACGATGCGGCGCATTACCTTTCTGCCTTGCAAACACAGGGTTTTGCGCCCTTGGCTGCAGCCACGGTGCAAGAATTGGCCGCTGTGGATGCGGCCGATTTGCAGCAGCTCTACCGTAGCTGGGATGATCTGCCCGATGACCAATACCTGCGCGATGGTGGTAAATACCGCCAACGGCGACATGCTTCATTTACTATAGCAAGCCAGGCAGGTTTTTCGGCAGAAAACCCCAAAAACATAGTGAAAATTGTGCCGCACCGTGCACATTGGCAATCGACGGATTACAACGCCCTGCACGGCGGCATTGAACGCTGGTTTGAGCCTGTGGACGAGGCCGCACTGGTCAACCCTGCTTGGCCACGGCTTTTGGCTTGGCTGGGGCAGGTGGCCAGCAGTTTAAAAGGCCAGCAAGATTGGTATGCCGAGGCGCACCAGTTTCGCATTCTCACCCACGCCGGCATAGGCGGCATAGGCCGCCCCACGCCCGAGGGGGCGCACCGCGATGGCGTGGATCTGGTCGCGGTGTTTTTGTTGGGGCGCCACGCCATCAAAGGCGGCGAAACCCGCGTGTTTGATGCCCGTGGCTCGCACGGCGAACGCTTTACTTTGCTGCATCCGTGGAGTGTGTTGCTGCTCGATGATCAGCGCGTCATCCACGAAAGCACGCCCATCCAACCCGCCGAGGGCAGTGATCACGGCTGGCGTGACACGCTTGTCGTGACTCTGCGGGCAGTGGGTTTTCAGGCCAGCGGATCGTCGGAAGCACAGCTTTCCTTTGAAACCGAATAGCTTCTTTCCTCTATCACAGCTCCTCCAATTTGCCGATATTGTGCAGCCTGATCGTGCGTGAGGTATGGGTTTTTAGGCCTGCAACTGCCCCAGTGCCTGCTGCAAATTCGCCCCTGCAGCAATCTGCACGGTTGCCCCTGCCAAAGCTGGGGGCAGGTCGGGCAGGGCGACTTGCGTGGCAATGACGATGAGACCCGCATCCAAGAGTGCGGCGGCCACTTCGCCAGCGTGGGCGTAGTGGCCAGCGGCTAGGCGGTAGCAGTGGTGCCCACGGGCGTAGAGTGCGCCTTCCAGCGCCACAGCCAGTTTCTCGGCAGACTGGGCGTCACCTTGCAGCAGCAGCAATTGCGCTTTTTGGTGTTTTTGCGCAGCGCGCTCTGCTGCATCAATTTGTGCCCCAGCTGTGTGCGCAGCATCCGCTGCAGCCTGCACCAACATGCCTGCGGCCACGGTGCCGTTATGGATGCGGTCGATCAAAATAAAGCCGCCCGTATCGCGGTTGGCGCTATAGGGGTCAAAGGCAATGGCGCGGTCGAGTTTGAGCGTGACTAAGCCTATGCCGTTCATCTCCAGCTTGTCCGCAGGCGCGGTTTGCTGCGTATTGACATTGAGCTGGTGCGCGATGGCGCTGACCGTGGCCGTCACGGTTTTGGTGGCGATTTTCAGCAAAAAGCTGCGCCCCACTTCTAGCGCCTGCTCGCCCATCCAGACCAAATTGGCCTCAAACTGGCTGGCCACTTGTGCGGGCTTGTCCAGGGTGCAAATCACATCGCCACGCGAAATATCAATCTCGTCGGCCAGGGTCAGGGTGATGGATTGATTGGCCACAGCAATCGGAAAATCGCCATCGGCGCTGACGATGCGCGTCACCGTGCTTTCTTGCCCGCTGGGCAAAACGCGGATGCGTGTGCCCGGGGTGATGCTGCCGCCCGCAATGGTGCCGGCAAAACCACGGAAATCTAAATTGGGGCGATTGACCCACTGCACAGGCATACGGAAGGGCTGTTTTTCCAAAAACTCTTCGTCTATGCTGACGGTTTCTAGGTGCGGCATCAGCACAGGCCCGGTGTACCAAGGCGTGTTGGCGCTGCGTTCCACAATGTTGTCGCCCGCCACGCCGCTAATGGGGATGACGGTGACTGAGGGCAGGCCAATTTGCTGCGCAAAAGCCAGATATTCGCTTTGGATTTTTTCGAACACTGCTTGGCTGTAATCGACCAAATCCATTTTGTTGATGGCCAGCACCACATGGCGGATGCCTAGCAATGACACGATGGTGGAGTGGCGGCGGGTTTGCACCAGCAGGCCTTTGCGGGCATCGACCAAAATAATGGCCAAATCGGCAGTGGATGCGCCCGTGACCATATTGCGCGTGTATTGCTCGTGCCCGGGCGTGTCGGCGACGATGAATTTGCGCCTGTCGGTGCTGAAAAAGCGGTAGGCCACATCGATGGTGATGCCTTGCTCGCGCTCGGCGGCTAGGCCGTCGAGCAGCAGGGCGTAATCAATCTCGCCGCCGCGCGTGCCCACTTTTTTGCTGTCGG
The DNA here is from genome assembly GCA_035906235.1 of Allobrachymonas sp. GTDB lineage: Bacteria > Pseudomonadota > Gammaproteobacteria > Burkholderiales > Burkholderiaceae_C > JAMIFN01. The sequence continues at coordinate 18,518 of JAMIFN010000088.1, forward strand.
CTTCTAGCGCCGCCAGCTGGTCGTCAAACAGCATTTTGCTTTCGTACAGCAGGCGGCCTATTAGCGTGCTTTTGCCATCATCTACAGAACCGCAGGTAATAAAGCGCAGCAGGCTTTTGTGCTGGTGTTTTTCGAGGTAGGCGTTGATGTCGGTGGCGATCAGGTCGGATACATGTGCCATATTAGAAATACCCTTCTTGTTTTTTCTTTTCCATGCTGGCGGCGCTGTCGTGGTCGATCATGCGGCCTTGCCGTTCTGAGGTGGTGGTCAGCAGCATTTCTTGAATGATTTCGGGCAGGGTGGCTGCTGTGGATTCAACCGCGCCCGTCAGCGGGTAGCAGCCCAGGGTGCGAAAGCGCACCATTTTTTGCATAGGCGTTTCGCCCGGGCGCAGAGGCATGCGCTCGTCATCCACCATGATGAGGGTGCCGTCGCGCTCCACCACAGGGCGCTGGGCGGCGTAGTAAAGCGGCACGATGGGGATGTTTTCTAGGTGGATGTATTGCCAAATATCCAGCTCGGTCCAGTTGGAGATAGGAAACACGCGGATGCTCTCGCCCTTGTGCTTGCGGGCGTTGTACAGACGCCAGAGTTCGGGGCGCTGGTTTTTGGGGTCCCAGTGGTGGCTTTCGGTGCGAAAGCTAAACACCCGCTCTTTGGCGCGGCTTTTTTCTTCGTCGCGGCGCGCACCGCCAAAAGCGGCATCAAAACCGTAATGGTCTAGCGCCATTTTCAGGCCCTGCGTTTTCCACATATCGGTGTGGACTGAGCTGCCGTGGTCAAAGGGGTTGATGCCGGCGGCCTTGGCTTCGGGGTTTTGAAACACCAGCAGCTCCATGCCCATTTCTTGCGCCATGCGTTCGCGCAGTTCGTACATGGCGCGAAACTTCCAAGTGGTATCGACATGCAAGAGCGGAAAGGGCGGCGGGGCAGGGTAGAAAGCCTTTTTAGCCAGATGCAGCATGCAGGCCGAGTCTTTGCCTACGGAATACAGCATCACGGGTTTGTCGGCGGTGGCCACAACCTCGCGCATGATGTGGATGGATTCGGCTTCTAGCCTTTGCAGATGGGTCAGCATGGTTGTCAGCAATCAAATTAAAAGATGTTTTGGCTATTGTTCATCAAATTTTCATAAGAAAAACGAATAAGAAAACGAAGAATGGGCAGTAAAGCCGTTTTTCAGTGTGTTTTTGGCAGTTTCCCGCAGAAAATCTGCCTGAGCAGCTCATATTTTTGATGCAGTACGCCCTGAAAATTAAACCGCAAATAGCACCACGCTGTTTAAACGCGCAGCGATTTGCAGGTTTTGACCAATAGTCAGCGGGCTAATGCTGCTGCTTTGCAGCAAAACGCTATGGCCAGAAGGCAATTGCAGGGTGCACAGCTGTAAGCTGCCGCGAAACTGCACTTGCGTGACTGTGGCTTGCAGAGGCGATGCGTTATCTATCACCAATTCATCAGCGCGCAGCAATAAGTGCAAAGCCGCGCCCGGCGCATGACCGGCGCTTTGTTCTGGGCTTAAGGCCAGTTCGCCCAAAGGGGTTTGCAGCAGGCTGCCCGCTTGCGCAGTTGCTTGTCCACCCGCTTGGAATTGCACGGGCAATAGCACAGCATCGCCCACAAATTCGGCCACAAAGCGCGTTGCGGGCTGGTGGTAAATGTTGTAGGGGCTATCCCATTGCTGCAGCTGGCCCGCTTGCATCACGCCGATGCGGTCGGCCATGGCAAAGGCTTCGTGCTGGTCATGCGTGACCACCAGGGCGGTGCTGCCCGCGGCTTTCAAAATACTGCGCACCTCTTGCGCCAGTTTTTCGCGCATGGCTGCGTCTAGGCTAGAAAAAGGTTCATCTAACAGCAGCACGGCGGGTTTGCGTGCCAGGGCGCGTGCCAGCGCCACGCGCTGCTGTTGCCCGCCCGATAGTTCATGCGGCATGCGTTGCGCCAAATCGGCCAGCCCCACTAAATCCAAAACTTCCGCAATACGCGCTTGTTGCGCGGGGCGCGGCAGTTGTGCCAGGCCAAAGGCGATATTGCGCGCCACGCTCATGTGCGGAAACAAGGCGTAGTCTTGAAACACCATGCCCACGCCGCGCACTTCGGGTGCGAGGTTGTAGCTGGGCTTGCTCAGCAACTGCCCACCCGCGTGAATGCTGCCCGTGCTGATGGCTTGCAAACCCGCTACGGCGCGCAGCAAACTGCTTTTGCCACAACCGGATGGGCCGATCAAGGCGCCAATTTCGCCGCTGGGCAAGGTCAGGCTCACGCCATCAACGGCACGGTGCGCGCTGGGGCCTTGGCCGTAGGCGACGCTAATGTTTTCTAGCTGCAAACTCATAGGCGGGCGATTTTAGATGAATACAATTCTCGTTTCGCTGCTACACAGATTGTTCTTTGGTGTTTCGTTCCTCTTTTTTCTCATTAAGCGCGACGCTGCTGGCGGCGCTCATCATGCTGCTGATGGCTTGGCCGCTACTGGCTTTGGGCCTGAGCGTCTTCGATCTGCACGCGGGTAGCCAGGCCTGGGGGCAGCTGCGCGAGATGGCGGCCACCGTATTGCCAGCCTATGCCCGCACCACTTTTTGGCTTTGCGCTTTGGTGGCGCTGTGGGTGGCCGTCATCGGCAGTACGGCGGCGGTGCTGGTGGCTTTGTTTGATTTCAAAGGGCGGCGCTATTTAGAGTGGATGCTGCTGCTGCCGCTAGCCATGCCCGCCTATGTTTGCGCCTATGCCTATACCGATTTTTTGCAGTATTCAGGCCCGGCGCAAAGCTGGTTGCGCAGCACTTTTGGCTTGCAAGGCCGCGTGCTGCCCGAGGTGCGTAGCCTGGGCGGGGCGGTGGTGTTGATGAGCTTTACGCTCTATCCCTATGTGTATTTGCTGGCGCGCACGGCGTTGTTAGAGCGCTCAGCCAGCCTGTTGCAAGCGGCACATATGCTGGGCGCGGGCACTTGGCGGCGCGTCACGCAAATTGCCCTGCCCATGGCGCGGCCGGCCATCATGGCTGGGGTTGCGCTGGCGCTGATGGAAACTTTGGCCGATTACGGCGTGGTCAGCTATTTTGGTATTCAGTCTTTTACCGCCGGCATTTACAAAGCTTGGCTGGTGCTCGATTCGCCTGAATTGGCGGCTTTGCTGTCGCTGGCTTTATTGGCTTTTGTCGCTGTCGTGCTGGGGATAGAGCGCCGTATGCGCCGGCGTATGCGTTTTGCCGCGCACAGCAATGCCAGCCAGCACCCAGCCCTGCGCCAGCGCCTGCATGGTTGGCCTGCAGTTTGCGCTTTTGTGCTGTGCGCCATGCCCGTACTGCTGGGTTTTGTGCTGCCGGTGCTGATGATGCTGCGCCCGCTTTTGCATGGCTTGCTGACAGGCGATTACACAGGCGGCACAAGCGGTATGAGCAGCGACGAATGGGCGGCACCAGGCTACAACTGGCAGCAATTTTTGCACTGGGGCGCCAATAGCGTGCAATTGGCCAGCATGGGCGCGCTGCTGGCGGTGGCGGTGGCGCTGCTGCTGGCATTTTTGCAGCGCAGCAGCAAAAAACGCATCGTCAAAAGCAGTGTGTATTTGGCCAGCATGGGTTACGCCGTGCCTGGTGCAGTATTGGTGGTTGGGCTGCTGTTGCCGTGGATGTTGCTGGCCAAAATCCGCCCTGAATGGAATTTCGCCAGCGTGCTGACCACCACGGTGCTGGGCTTACTCTGGGCCTATGTCGTGCGCTTTTGCGCCGCCGCCCTGCAAAGCCTGCAAAGCGGCTATACGCGCCTGCCCGCCAGCGGCGACGAGGCTGTGCGCCTGCTGGGGCAAAGCCGTTGGCGCTTATTCAGCCGCGTGCATTTTCCGCTGCTGCGTGGCTCGCTGCTCACAGCCTTGCTGCTGGTGTTTGTGGATGTCATGAAAGAACTGCCAGCCACCATCGTGCTGCGGCCTTTTGACTTTGACACCCTGGCGGTGATGGCCTGGCAGCTGGCGCGCGACGAACGCCTGGCCGAAGCCGCCATTCCTTCTTTAGCGCTGGTGGCCTTTGGCCTGCTGCCCGTGATTTTGCTCAGCCGCAGCGTGGCCAAGAGCCAAGCGACCTCGATTTAAAAAGCCGTTTATGTCTATCAAACCCACCATCTTCAAAGCCCATCTCAATATCGCCGATATTGACCACAACCATTACCAAGACCACGCCATCACCATGGCGCGGCATCCCAGCGAAACCGACGAACGCATGATGGTGCGCCTGGCCGCTTACGCCCTGCAAGCGCACCAATTGCAAGACCTGTGCGGGGGCGACGGCAAGCTGGAATTTGGCAAAGGCCTGTCTGACCCCGACGAACCCGATGTGCTGCTGACCGACTTTACCGACGCCAAACGCCTGTGGGTAGAAGTGGGCCAGCCCGACGACAAACCCATGGCCAAAGCCTGTAGCAAAGCAGCTAGCGTGGTGGTTTATGCCTATGACCACGCCGCCGAAGTGTGGTGGCAGGGCGTGCAGGGCAAAGTCGCGCGGCTGGCGAAATTGCAGGTTTGGCGGATTCCTGCAGACTTGTCACAAGCTTTGGGGGCTTTGGCCGAGCGCAGTATGCAACTGCAAGTGACCATACAAGAAGGCGCCATCACCGTCTCATCCAATCTAGGCAGCGTGTATATCGAGCCTGTGCGCTGGAAGTGAGGCAGGAAATAGCTGAATGGGGTTGCGGGAGCTTTTCCTGCATCCAAAACTACTCTGTCATGCTGCGCGAAGTCTCAGCATCTAGGTGTTTTTAAGCATCAAATAAGCGTTTTAGGCCGAAAAACTTGCCTGAGCAGCTCACTTTTTTGATGATAGTAAAGCCCGACTTCCGCGACTGCCGCGCGGAATGACACAAAGCATTGCCATGCTGAGCGAAGTCGCAGCATCACCAAGCGCAAACGCGGAAATCAGCGCCTACCCAGCAAGCCCGTTCCTTGTTTGAGCGCCGAGCATCGCCCCAGCGCGAGTTCATGCCTGAACTGGTCAAGCCTCGCACTTCTGCCACATCTTTAGCCACAACATCCACAGAAACACTGCTGATGTCCTCCACCAAATCAGCTCCTTTTTTCGCAGAGCGCAAGGTGAAAGAGCCACCTTTCTCACTCTGAAAAAAGCAAGAACCATGAAAAGCTGGAACCCCTGCGCTTTCTACAGCGCATTTAACGGGTCTTTCAGCCGCAAAAGATGACATAGAGCCCATCAGTAAAAAGAGGGCACTTGCTGCTAGTTTGGTTTTCATGATGAGTTCTTTCCTGATAAATACGGCACAGTTTTGTGTCGGAGCCTTAGTATTGAGATCCTGAGATCGGCTGACACAAAGCGACTCTGAGAATGCTCAGATGCTGATGCATTGATGAGGCTACTACTACTTTGGGTACTTGCAATATTTTTCTTCACCATAGGGCTTATAACTACCCATAGTGATCGAGTCAAGCTTGACATTTTTTATTTGCTTCGTTGTTAAATCTCCGCCTGATGTTCCAAAAACCAAGTCAATTGAGCCTTCAGGCCCACTTCTTACGATGTAATCAGCAATAACCCCCTCACCCCAGCCTTCGTAATAGCATCCATATTTAAGTTTTTTCTCTACTGAACTAATGGTTTCTTGATTTGGGAAAAATTTCAATCCATCAGAAGACAAATAATCAGCAGATGATTTGCCACTTAGTGTGACAGTAGAAAGGCCATATTTGTCAAATTCCCCAACTAATTGGTTCCCACTTTTCAGCTTCCAAGTGATATAGCCAGAATCTTTTTTTACTGGCTTCCCAATTTTTTCTGTGATGGATTTTTGTGAATCTCCAATTTGAATTTGAGTCTTGTTGGCAAAAATAAAATCATCCGCAAAGCTTGCCGAGCTAAACGTCGAAGCCAATATACTTAGAAGAAATGCTTGATATTTCATAACTTAACCCTTTAAGTGACTGTTGTCTGAAAATAAATTATTGGATATAGATTGAGTATTATTTGATTAGCACCTTTGCCTTCTTTTCAGCTTCTACATTCAGCACCCAATACCCTGATTGTAAGGAATCGAAAAAAATGGGTAATGTGTTCTTGGCGACTGCTTGATGTTATTGCTGCGCTGGTATGAGGCAAAGTTGTGATTGGGTAATTTTTTTGCTGCCTATTTTGGCTGCGATAGTAGCATCGAAAATGAGTTTTTTAAAGGGTGGATTTAGGGGTTTTTGCTAGGGAACCTCTGCAAAACCTGCTTGGGATCTGCGATCATATTGGGCATGCAGCAAATCAGCCTATCGCAAGCCCACGAAACCTTCAGTATCAAACCCAAGCGCAC
>JAMIFN010000089.1:0-37827 GCA_035906235.1 Allobrachymonas sp.
GGAAGACGACTACTTCGTCCAGCGCAAGCTCTACCCCAATGTCGATTTCTACTCGGGCATCGTGCAACGCGCCATTGGCATTCCCGTCAAACTGTTCACGGGCATCTTTGCCCTGGCACGCACAGTGGGCTGGATTGCGCAACTGAACGAAATGATCGGCGACCCCGAATACAAAATCGGCCGCCCACGCCAGCTCTACACCGGCGCTGTGCGCCGCGACATTCCGCAGAAATAAGCGCTGCCCCGCTATTTGCGCACCAAGCTCCTCGAAAGAGGAGCTTTTTTTATGCTTATAACCCTATACTTTGCATGGTAATTTAGTGTTGCATTTAACCACCGCGCAAAAGTAAGCGTCTTACTTTTCCAGAATCATGGCCGTAGAAACCTTTAAAAATTCAAGGCTGGGTGGTAAATTCCCCCCTTGTTCCGTCATCTTTGCATACATATCTGAGGTTTTTCATGTCTTCTTTACCTAGCGCCCGCTTCACGCTCTCGCTAATTGCTGTTGCCGCCAGCTTTGTCGTCAGCACAGCCAGCGCCCACACCGTCCCACTTGGCTCCGATGGCGAAATTCGCTACAACTTCACCGCCAACTACGGCTTGGCTCAGCGTTTAGAAGCGCCTAACGCGGCCGTTACCGACGTTACCGTCAATCCCAGCAATGCCAATACCAATGATGGCGATCTGAACTTCAAAAAAAACGCCATCATCAACAACCGCCTCAGTGTGCTGGGCGAAGCTGACATTCGCTACAAAGCCAATCAAGGCGTATTTTTGCGCGCCCAGGCTTTTTACGACGCTGCCTACCACGGCAAAACCGATAATACAACTCCGCCTTTGAGCTTTACCGATAACCACGCCCCAGGTGCGGCAGAGTTCTCACGCGGCACGCGCCGCGCATCGGGTGGCGAAGCCGAATTTCTAGATGCTTACTGGTACGGGGATTTCAAAGTCGGCGAAAATTCTGCGCTGAACATCAAAGTCGGCCGCCATGTCGTGCAATGGGGTGAGGGCGTATTTTTCGCCAATATCGCTGGAGCACAAGCCCCTGTGGATGTGAATAAGGTCAATGTCCCTGGGGCACAAGTCAAAGACTTCTTGCTGCCCGTCGGCCAAGTTTCGGTCAATTATTCGCTCAACAATAAATGGACTTTGATGGGCTATGCCCAGTATGAATTCCGCGAAACCAAATTGCCTGCGGCCGGTAACTTCTGGTCCGTCGTCGACTTCTTAGGTCCAGGCTCTGAGTCCATGTTCTTGGGCATGCCTACAGCCTCACCGCGCGGCAATGACATCAAGCCCAGTGCCAGTGGACAATGGGGTCTAGGTGCGCGCTACATCACCGACAACAGCACCGAAATTGGCGTTTACCACCTGCGATACCACAGCCGTGCACCCTCACTGCAGGTTAATTTAGCGGGAGTCCCATTTCCTCCCTTTGCTGTACCTGCCAGCTACCAAATCCGTTACCAAGATGACATCAAGCTGACTGGCGCGAGCTTCAATACCCGCGCCGGCGATGTCGCGGTAGCAGGCGAGATTAGCTACAAACAAAATGTTCCAGTCTGGGTACTCACAGCCTTAGGCCCGACCAATTATTTACCTCAAGCTGGCGCACTCAATTTCAACCCTGCTGACGGTATTGCCCGTGGCAATGTGATGCAAGCCCAAATCAGCAGCACATACATTGTTGCACCCAACCCCATTGCACCTGGTGGCATCACGCTAGTCGGCGAACTGGCTTACCAGCGCGCCCTGAGCAAAAAGACCCCTTTACCATGGTCATCCACCCGTGATTCCTCAGCCATCGCACTCTTGGCCATTCCGTCTTACCCCGATGTATTTGATGGCTGGGATCTGAAAGTTCCACTCACTTATATGCAAGTTTTAGGGGGTAAAAGTGCAGCAGCTTGTGCTACCAGCTGTCATGCAACTTTCCCTAGTGGGGATTCTCTAACCCTGCTGGGTGATAAAGAAAAACGCTTCAGCATTGGCGCACAACTGACCTATCTGGGCAATTTGCAATTAGGGATGACTTACACCAAATTCTTGGGCAAACCCGATTATGTGCATAACCCCGCTGGGGACCGCGACAACATCGCACTGAATGTGACCTACAACTTTTAAGCTCGCGCTCTTTGCCGCATTGAGGAGGAACATCGTATGAATAAGCATTTCAAATACACAGCAGCAGCTTTAAGCATGCTGCTCGCGACGGCTGCTTTTGCCAAAGCCAGTCCTGCAGAGGTTGCCCGTTTGGGCAAAGACCTCACCTGTGCTGGTGCAGAAAAAGCAGGTAATAAAGAGGGGGTTGCCGAATTCACCGGCAAATGGCTGGGCGCCCCTCCTGGGTTTAGCACCACAGAACCCCTGAAAAACCCCTACGCAAATGAAAAGCCCCTCTACACCGTCACTGGCGAGAATATGGCGAAATACGCCCAGTTTTTATCTCCAGGCCTGCAAACGATGCTCAAAAAATACCCCAGCTACGCGCTGCCGGTTTACCAGAGTCATCGTGATTTCCGTTATGCCGACTGGGTGTGTGACCGCGCATTAGAAAATGCCAAAATCGCAGAATTGACCGACGGAGGCCAAGGCATCGTCGGCGTACGCGGCAGCTTGGCCTACTTCCCCTTCCCTAAAACGGGGCTGGAGCTTGCAGCCAACCTTACCTATGCATTCCGCCCTAGCGAAGCCGCGTTTTACGATGTGGCAGTGGTTTACCCAGGCAACCGCATCGCTTGGGGCCGCCAAAACTACCGCATCTTCAACCAAAACTCCGACCCTAGCCTGAAACCAACGACAACCGTCGGCACCGTGTATGCCAATGCCAATGTCACCACACTTTTGCCTTTGCGCGATGCGGGGACTAACTTTGTTACCACCGACAGCTTCAACACCAAGTCCATGCCCCGCGTGACTTTTGGCTACGATCCTGGTACGCGCCGTGTACGCCAGTACCCAGCTTTTGGTTTTGACTCGCCAGATCCCGCGACCAGCGGTTTCCGCACCATCGACGAAGACCGCCTATTCAATGGCTCACCTGAGCGCTATGACTGGAAGATCTTGGGCAAGCAAAGCATGATCATCCCTTACAACGCTTACGGCTTGGATGATACACGCGTCAAATACCAAGACTTGCTGGGCATACACCACATCAACCCTGCGCACACACGCTATGAGATGCATCGCCTCTGGGTGGTAGAAGCCACGCTGAAACCCACCTACCGCCACAAATATGCCAAACGCATCATTTTTGTCGATGAAGACACTTGGCAGCCAATATTAGAGGATAACTATGATTCGCGCGGTCAACTCTGGCGCGTCAACCAGGTCCATCTGAAGTACATCTACGGCACCGAAGGCTTCCAGACCCGCGTTACCACTTACAACGACATTCTGCGCGATGCCTATGTAATCGACCGCATGACTAACGAGGCACAGCAGCAACCACGCTACGGCAAAGCTGCTGGGCTAGATGCGTCCATGTTTACACCTGATTATTCGCGTCGTATGGGTCGTTAAGATCACTGCAAAAAACAACCCGATAAAAGGCATGAAGCCACCAAGGATTTCACTCCTTGGTGGCTTTTTTATTGCTACCTATACGCGCCCGCGCGACCCCGAGGGGCCGACTACCCAATCCGCCCAGAAAACACCCACAAGGTGTGGATGGCTAACTTATTCCATCGGCAGTGGGTTACGCAGTTTGATGTGCAACTCACGCAATTGTTTTTCTTCGACCAAGCTAGGTGCTTGCGTAAGCAAGTCTTGCGCACGCTGGGTTTTGGGGAAAGCGATGACATCGCGGATGGATTCAGCGCCTGTCATCAGGGTGATGAGGCGATCCAAACCAAAGGCTAGGCCTCCGTGCGGCGGCGCGCCGTATTGCAGCGCGTCGAGCAAGTAGCCGAATTTGGCGCGCTGTTCGTCGGGGCCGATGTTGAGAGCTGAGAATACCTTGGCCTGTACATCAGCGCGGTGGATACGCACCGAGCCGCCGCCCAGCTCCCAACCATTTAGCACCATGTCGTAGGCTTTGGCCAGACAAGCACCGGGGTCGCTGTCCATCAGGTCTTCGTGGCCATCTTTGGGCGCGGTAAAGGGGTGGTGTACAGCCGCCCAACGATGGTTTTCTTCATCGTGTTCGAACATGGGGAAGTCCACCACCCACAGCGGTGCCCAGCGGTTTTCAAACAAACCGTTTGCCCTGCCAAATTCGCTATGGCCGATTTTCAGGCGCAGATTGCCGATGGAATCATTGACGGTTTTGAGCTTGTCGGCGCCAAAGAACAGAATGTCGCCGTCTTGCGCACCTGTGCGTTTAAGGATTTCAGCCAAGGCTGCGTCATGCAGGTTTTTGACGATGGGCGATTGCAGACCATCACGACCATTGGCGACTTCGTTCACCTTGATCCAAGCCAAGCCCTTAGCGCCATAGATTTTGACGAATTCGGTGTACTGGTCGATTTCGCCACGGCTGATGGCTGCGCCGCCGGGCACGCGCAGAGCCACTACGCGCCCGCCTTTGGTGGTGGCGGGGGTGCTGAAAACTTTGAAATCCACATCGGCCATGACATCGGTCAGCTCGGTAAATTCGAGCTTGACGCGCAAATCGGGTTTGTCCGAACCAAAGCGCTGCGCCGCTTCGGCATAGCTCATGCTGGGGAATTCGCCCAAGTCCACACCCAATTGGGTTTGGAAAACTTCTTTGATCATGCGCTGGAAGATGGCGCGGATTTCTTCTTCGTTCAAGAAAGAGGTTTCGCAGTCGATCTGGGTAAACTCAGGCTGGCGATCGGCGCGCAGGTCTTCATCGCGAAAGCACTTGGTGATTTGGTAATAGCGGTCGTAGCCAGCGACCATCAGCATCTGCTTGTAGAGCTGGGGCGATTGCGGCAGGGCAAAAAACTGGCCGTCGTGCACACGGCTGGGCACCAGATAATCGCGCGCGCCTTCGGGCGTAGATTTGCCCAGCATGGGCGTTTCAATGTCGATAAAGCCTTCCATATCCAGAAAGTTGCGCACCTGAATGGCGGTTTTGTAGCGCAGCATCAGGTTTTTCTGCATGGCGGGGCGGCGCAAATCCATGACGCGATGCGTCAGGCGCGTAGTCTCGCTCAGATTGTCGTCATCCATCTGGAAGGGCGGCGTGACCGAGGCGTTGAGCACCACCAATTCGTGGCACAGCACTTCGATTTGCCCGGTTTTGAGCTTGTCATTAGTCGTACCTGCGGGGCGGGCGCGCACCAGACCTTTGATCTGCACGCAAAACTCGTTGCGGATGTCTTCGGCCACTTTGAACATCTCGGCGCGGTCAGGGTCGCACACCACCTGCACATAGCCTTCGCGGTCGCGCAAATCAATAAAAATCACGCCCCCATGATCGCGGCGGCGATTGACCCAGCCGCATAGCGCCACGGTTTGCCCCATCAGGGCTTCGGTGACATCGCCACAATAGTGGCTGCGGAAAGTGCTGGCGGCGTTGTTAGTGCTCATAATTTTCTTTAAAAAAAGGTATTTTTCGGTATGATTTTGAGTGTTTAGGCGGTAAAACCTGCCTGAACAGCTCCTATTTTTTACTATGAATTTTGATACTGTCGTGGTGCAGGGTGCTCATCGTCTTTGATGGGCAATAGCTGCGGCGCCACCACGCCCATGCTGATGATGTATTTCAGGGCCTGGTCCACGCTCATATCCAATTCGTGGCAATGTTTGCGCGGCACCATCACAAAATAACCGCCTGTGGGGTTGGGCGTGGTCGGTACATACAGGCTCAGGCAATCTTCTGCACCCAAGCTGTGCAGTAAATCGGCGGTTTGGCTGTCAGGGTGGCCGGTTAAAAACGCAATCGTCCAACAGCCAGGGTGGGGCCACTGCACCAGCATGGCTTTGCGAAAAGCGTTGCCGCTGTCAGAAAACAAGGTGTCAGATACCTGTTTGACACTGTTGTAAATGCTGCTGACCACGGGGATACGCCCCATCATCAGATCCCAATACACCACCAGTTTTTTGCCCACAAAATTGCTGGCTATGCCACCTATCAGCAGCAGCAAAACGACAGCGGCGATGATGCCCAGCCCCGGAATATGCGCACCAATCAAGGTATCGGGATGCCAAGTGCGCGGCAACACATCAAAAATGCCGTCGAGCGAACCCACCACCCAGCGCAGCACCAAAATGGTAATGGTGGCGGGCACCACCACGAGCAGGCCCGCGAGCAACCAGCGTTTCACAGCGGCGATTAAAGCTTGCATGGTGTTTCTTGAGTTAGATGGCGTTAAACCGCACCCATGGCAGCGGGGCAAGCCGGACAAGCCGCAGCGCCATCGCTAGTGCCCGTAGCGGGGCAGGCCGCAGGTGCGGCGCTTTTGTAGGCATCGGCATACCAGCCCGAGCCTTTGAGCTGAAAACCCGCAGCCGTGACCTGTTTTTCCATTTGCGCAACGCCGCAAGCAAAACACTGCGGTGCAGGGTCAGACATTTTTTGCAGCACATCTTTGGCGTGGCCGCAGGTGGGGCATTGGTAAGCGTAAATAGGCATGGCTGGGGCGTGAAACCTAGAAGAAACAAAGCCTTGCATTATAAGAGCCTAGGTTTAAGGGCGGTTTAGGCCGCCACGCTGCACAGCACCAGCTCTTGGGTGGCGCGCGTCATGGCCACATACAGTAGCTTGGCTTCTTGTTCGTCTGCCTGGGCCGCTTGTCGGATTTTTTGCGCCGATGGGATGATGACCAAGGGAAACTCCAAGCCTTTGGCCGAGTGCATGGTGATCAAAGACACCTTATCTGCTCCGCTGGCGTAATGGGCATCGCCATGCTCGATAGTGGGTACGCCATAGCTTTCTAGCTTCCAAACCACGGGTTTGAAATCGTAATCATGGGCGCGATAGATGACGGCCATATCGCGCCATGCGACGCCTGCTTGGTGCGCCGCTTTGAGGCGCTGCGCAATGTAAACGCCTTGGGCTTTGCCGTTGGGCAGCGTGATGATTTCTGGTGCTTTGCCCGATCGCCCTGCGGACTGCGGCAGCAGCAAGGGTACGCCATCGTCGTCCGCATCATTGGCCTGCAGCACGCTTTGCGCCACATCGCGGGCGAAGCGCAAAATCTCATCGGTATTGCGGTAATTGACCTTAAGGATGGTGGTGCGCCCGCTAGCTTGTATGCCCACGCTTTTAAAGCTGAATTTTTTGCGTTTAGCCTGACCGTAAATCGACTGCGCATCGTCGTAGAGTACCAGCAGGCTATTGGTTCTGGGGTTGACCATTTGCGCCACCAGTTTGAACCATTCAGGTGCGAAATCGTGGCCTTCATCTATTAGCACGGCGTCGTACTGCGCTGCAGGAATTTGCCCGCGATCCACCGCATGGATGACGCGCTGCACCATTTGTTCAAAAAATTCGGCCATGCTGGGCTGATCCGCTGGCAAGCCCACCTGGTAAGCCACCAGTTGCGCGCGACACCATTGGTGAAAGTTTTGCACCAGCACCTTGTCAGCCAAACCTTTGGCCTGCATGGTAGCGGCCAATTTTCCAGCCAGCGATTTATTGAAACACAGCACCAAAATCGGCTTGGTGGCGACTTTGGCCAAATGCTCGGCGCGGTAGCCCAAAATCAGGGTCTTGCCCGAACCTGCCACGCCGTGAATGACGCGGTGGCCTTCGCCCAAACTGCGTGCCAATTGCTCTTGCTGCAAGTCCATCACTTGCAGCAAATCCATTTTGGGGCTTTCGTTTTCAAACAAATCCGCTTGGCTGCGCGGAATACGCACCTCGGGAAACAGGTGCCAGCGCACCCTGTCGATTTGCGGCAGGCTCAGCACCTCGTGCGCTGCGGGCGTGTGCGAGAACATATCCCACAGGCGCTGCTGAAAGGCTTCGGCCTCCACGCCTTCTAGCATGTCGTCTTTGCAAATCACGCGGTGCGGCGCCAGCACTTGATCGAGCTGCCCATCCCAAAACTGTTTGCGCGTTAGATTGGGTAAAACCACACCAATACCCCAAGGAAAAATCAACTGTCCCTGGCACCTGCCTTGTGCATGCACCAATTGCGCGTCCGCCTGCAATAGCTGCACCGCCGTGTGTGCATAGCTACGCGCCTGCTCTAGTGGGTTTTGTACTTGGATTTCACCGCGCTCGGTATGGATGCGAAAGTGCTGACGATCGGCATGCAGGATGGTGTCGGCACGCCAATCTTTCACCTCTAACACCAGCAGGCCACGCCTAGGGTGAAAAATCATAAAGTCAGGGTGCAAACCTGAAGCTCCAAGCGCCACCTCGTACCAGCACAAATAATCGTCCTCTAGCTTGGCTTCCAGGCGTTCGGCAAAGCGGCGCTCGCCACCCGTGGCAAAAGTGCAGCTACCGATGGCAGGAATCAGAACAGTCATAAACAGCTTGGACGGCGAAAACGAAGAGCCATCATAAAGCCTGATGGAATTTGTTCTTACAAATCCAACTGACAGGCATCGCCTATGCCCTGGCGCCACACACGCACGCGTGACAGGCGGGCAGCAGAATCGGGAGCATGAAAGGCCGCAAACTGTTGGGCGATAAAGCTGCACAGGTTTTCGATGGTGGGCGTACCCAAGTCTGGCACCTCGTCCAGCAGGCGGTGGTCCAGCAGCTCGCGCACCTGCGCCACACGCTGACGCACCCAACCCAAATCGACCACCATGCCGGTGTGCGCATCGGGCTGGCCGCTGAAGAAAACCTCGGCCTCGTAAGTGTGGCCGTGTACGCGCGCGCTGCCCTCGGCCTCGACCTGGCGGCGCAAGGTGTGCGCGGCGTCGAAGAAAAAGCGTTGGCTGACGGTGTAAACAGGCGTGGACATAAGCGCCGTATTATCGCAGCAGCTAGGTGCTAGCGCTTGTTTTAAGGACTGTTTCACGCTATCAGTTGCCTGAAACAATAGGCTAAGCACCGCAGAAGAAACGCGTTTAAGTTTTTAATAAAAGCTGTACCTGTGCGTAGAGTTGCTCAGGCGTACTGGTTGCTGTTCTTTGCGCCGCGCCTATATGCACCCCCACGCGTGTCCAGACCCCACGACGCAGCGGGCGCGCCATGGCTGCGCCATCGACGCGGCTGAAATACGAGCCCCACATATTTTGAATCGCCACGGGCAGCACCGGCGGCTGCAAGCCTTGCGCGGCAGCCTCATCAAACACGCGCATGATGCCGCCTTTAAAGGGCTGCAACTGGCCATCGCGGGTGATGCCGCCTTCGGGGAAGATGCCCAAAATGTCGCCAGCAGCCAGCACCTCTTGCGCGCGCTGCATGGCAGCTTCGTACAGGGCGGGGTTCTCTGTTTTGGGTGCGATGGGGATGGCTTTGGCCAGACGGAATACCCAGCCGAGCAGCGGTTTATCAAAAATACGGCTATCCATTAGAAAATAGACAGGGCGGGGTGCCGCCGACATCAAAAGCACGGCATCGGCAAAGCTGACATGGTTGGCCGCCAAAACCGCTGCGCCATTGAGGGGGATATGCCCAGAGCCGCGCACCTTAAAGCGATACACCAAATTCGACAGCAGCCAGGCGCTAAAGCGCAGCAGATATTCAGGCACCAGCAAAAAGATATAGCCTGCCACCAGCACATTCAAAATGCCTGTGATCAGCAGCACTTGCGCCAGGGTGAAACCCGCAGCCGTGAGTGCCGCCACCATGCCGGCGCTGACGATCATAAACAAGGCATTCAAAATATTGTTGGCGGCGATGATGCGCGCGCGGTGCGTGGCGGGGCTGCGCAGTTGCACCAGCGCATACATGGGCACGCTGTACAAACCCGCCGACAGCGCCAGCAGCGCCAAATCCACCAGCACGCGCCAGTGCTGGCTATCTGCCAAAAATGCCGCCACATGCAGGCTGGCCGCGCCTGCAGGTGGGCTCAAGGCGTGCAGGGCAAAGTACAGATCGATGGCGAATACGCTCATGCCGATAGCGCCTAGCGGCACCAGGCCAATTTCCACATGGCGGTTCGACAGGGTTTCGCACAGCAGCGCGCCCAAGCCCACACCTACAGAAAAAATCACCAGTAACAAGGCGGTAACTTGGCTATCGCCATGCAGTAGCTCGGCCGATAGCGCGGGCAATTGCGTGGTGACGGCTGCGCCAAAAAACCACATCCAGCTGATACCTAGCAGCGAACGAAACACCACGGGGCGCTCATAAGCCAGCTTTAAATTGCGCCAGGTCTCAGACAAAGGATTCCAGTTGAGCTTCAGCGCCGCATCCCCAGGCTCGGTCATGGGCACAAATTGCGCGCTGATGCGCCCGGCCAGCGCCACGACCACACACACCAGCGCCGCCCATTGCACGCCAAATTCAATACCTATCAGCAGCGTGCCCGCCATTTGCCCCAGCAAAATCGCCACAAAAGTACCCATCTCTATCATGCCGTTGCCGCCCACCAATTCGCGTTCGTGCAGCACCTGCGGCAGCAGGGCGTATTTCACCGGGCCAAACAGGGTGGAATGTAAGCCCATCAAAAAGGTGCAAAAGAGCAAGGCATAGGGCGAATGCTGCACAAAGCCCCAAGCGGCAATCAGGGCGATCACGATTTCTAAATTCTTCACCAGCCGAATGATGCTGGTCTTGTTGAATTTATCGGTAAGTTGCCCCGCGCTGGCCGAAAACAGCAAAAAGGGCAGCACAAACACGGCATTGACGACACTGCCCACCTGCAGCGGCGTCAGCCAGCTGCTTTGGATCAGCCCCACCGTGACCATGACGATAAAGGCAAAGCGAAAAATGTTGTCGTTAATCGCGCCCAGCACCTGGGTGATGAAAAACGGGGCAAAGCGCCTTTGCCGCAGCAGAGCAAATTGGCTGCTGTGCTGCGTGGGTTCGGCTGAAGTCGAAGCTGGCGTCATGGTGAATGGCTGCTGGTAGATAGGCAGCTGGCAGTGTAGCGCTACACTTGCCGCCGCTTATGTTTAACATCGTCCTCGTCCACCCCGAAATTCCGCCCAACACGGGCAATATCATCCGCTTATGCGCCAATACGGGCTGTCAATTGCATTTGATTGAGCCGCTAGGCTTCAATATGGAAGACAAACAAATGCGCCGCGCTGGGCTGGATTACCACGAATACGCCAGCGTGCACTGCCACGCCAGTTGGCAGGCGTTTTTGGCTGCGCAGCAACCCCATTTACAACGCCTGTTTGCCTTTACCACCAAGGCGCAAGGCAGCAGTTTTGCCCCCGCCTACCAGCCTGGGGATTATTTGATGTTTGGCGCCGAAACTGCAGGCCTGCCGCCTGAAATTCGTGCCGGCTTGCCGCCGCAGCAACTCGTGCGCTTGCCTATGCTGCCCGATCAGCGCAGTTTGAATTTATCCAACAGCGTGGCCATCGCCGTGTACGAAGCCTGGCGCCAAAATGCCTTTGCGGGCGCGCCGATTTTTTGAAAGTCTGGGCTATGGATCTCAGTCGCATCGCGCAAACCCGCCACAGCTGCAAAGCTTTTGAGCCTCATCGCGAACTTAGCGCCGAGCAGTTGCAGCAACTGCAAGAGCTGCTGCGCTGGGCGCCGTCTTCCATCAATTCGCAGCCTTGGCATTTTTATCTGGCCAGCAGTGCGAGCGGAAAAACCAAAATCGCGCAAGGTATGGCCGGTGATGCCTATGCTTACAACGCAAAAAAAATACAAGACGCATCTTTGGCTGTGCTGTTTTGCGCAAAAACCGAAATCACAGATGCACATCTAGAAACTGTACTGGCACAAGAAACCACTGATGGCCGTTTTGCCGATAGCCAATCTCATGCTAAGCGTTTGGCTGCCTGTCGCTTTTTTACCAACTGGCACCGTAGCATGGGCGACCAAGCGCATTGGCTGGCGCATCAGATCTATATACCGCTGGGGCAATTGCTCTTAGGTGCTGCGGCCATGGGACTGGACGCCTGCCCAATTGAGGGTTTTGACCCTGCCGTTATGGACGAAGTCTTTGATTTACCCGCACAAGGCCTGCACAGCGTGGTCGCTGCTGCTGTGGGCTGGCGCAGTGCCGATGATTTCAACGCCAGCCTGCCCAAATCGCGCTTGGCACCTAAGCATCTGCTCACTTGGCTTTAAATACCCCTGTCTACCCTGCCCTGCCCAGCCATAGTCCCAAGTAAACCCAGCCAAGGCCAAAATCTAGCCTGACTGACCCTCACATCAAGGTTTTTATGGATTTTTTGGCAGTTTAGTCCAGAAAACCTGCCTGGATTGCTATGGTTTTTTATTGGCTTGTTCCATGGTATCTACCAGCAAATCCAAATACACCCCTTGCTCATTGCGCATGCGAATCTTCACGGGCAGGTATTGCAAACTAGGCGCAATCCAGATTTCGCCATAAATGGCGTCCTTTTTCAGCCCAGGAATAGGGCGGGGGGTGAGGTGCCAGGTGTTGACGCTGCCAAATTTGGGCAAATCCATGGGTTCTGGGCCGCTGACATCGTAGATGTATTGGTACAAGCCCTCAGGCCGCCCCAGCCAATAAGTGACCGTGCTGCCGGGTGCCAAGATAGCGCGTCCTGTGGCAAAACGCCAAGACAACTCAACAAACTGACTGGCAGAATCTTGAAAACTGCCGGCGCCTATGCCCCCAGGCAGGCCTGTACGCGGAATGCGTTTGCCGCTGCCTATGGTGATGGCATCCTCGGCAAAATGTGCACTGCGCAGACTGCCAGCCACATTTTCTTCAAACACTCTGGGGATCAAGCCTTGTTCGGTGACTTCCCCTTGGCTTGTCATGGTAAAGCCCCCGAGGCCAAAGCTGACGGCCACCCGTGCCTGGTATTTGCCTTGTTCGCGTTGCCAAGTCACGGAACCACTGCCCGTGACTTTGCCCCGGTAATAGCCTGAAATTTTGACATTGATGCGAGTATCGTCGGGCCAGTCTTGGTATACATCACTGCTGCCTGGGCTATTTAGCCCTCCATTCGCAGCACTGGCGGCCGTGCCGCCGCTAGGACGCGCTTCGGGGCTTGGGCTTGCTACTGCAGTGACACTCTCGGCGGGGGCAGAGGCGGGGCGCTCAGCCATTTGAACAACTGTAGGCGCCAGGCT
The DNA here is from genome assembly GCA_035906235.1 of Allobrachymonas sp. Classification (GTDB taxonomy): domain Bacteria; phylum Pseudomonadota; class Gammaproteobacteria; order Burkholderiales; family Burkholderiaceae_C; genus JAMIFN01. The sequence continues at coordinate 13,052 of JAMIFN010000089.1, forward strand.
AGGGCTAGACTGAATTTCTGGGCTGGGCTGGCGACTCGGACTGCTATCGGGGAAGGGTTCTATTTCCTCCGCTCTCTCAGGGTCAGGGGCGATATCGTTCGCCCCCAAAGCCGAGAACAAAGGCTTATGCGCTACAGGCACAGCAGGAATGATGACTTTTGGTGTGGTGGGCTTTTGCGGTTCGGGTTTGGTTTTTTGCGCTGGATTTGGCCTTGCCTGCGCGGGATCAATTAGCGCAGAGGAGACAGGCGTGACTAGGGGAGAGATCCTAGGCAAAGGTCGTGTGGCCATGGAGTCTGTATTGCTGACAGGCGCCCGCGGTTGAGAGCCTGTAGTTTGCACACCCTGACGCGGGCGCGGCAAGGCTGCTGGCTCCCGTTTTTCGATCAGGCGCGCATACATCGGTTCGGTCATGAGCTGAATTTGGCTGCGTGGCTGCCACAAGCCATGCGCCCACCACAAACCGGCGGCGTGCAAGAGTAACACCAGCACCACCATGCACATCCCCGTGGCGTGCCAAAAGCCCGTTCGGGTGCCTCGTTTAACCATACGCCACCATCTCCTTCCCTTAAGCCTGCGGCCCGAGCCAAGCTTGCGCTTTGAGGGGGTCTTGGACTTGCAACGCGTGCAATGCCCCTTGCGCTGGCATCCATGGCATCAGCGACATTTGACTGCGGTGGATATTTTGCTCACGGCTGTACAGCAGGGCGTAAGGTGCGTGCCCAGCCTGCACCTCTGGAGGCAGCAGGTAGGCCAATTGTTCCAGTTGATAGAGGCGCCAGATCTGCCCCGCTGCTTCCACGCCCAGCCACTCATCGCCTGCGGCCAAGCCAGCGGCTTCGGCGCAGCTGCCACGCAGCACGCTTTGGATTTTCAGGCTGCGCTGCTGGCTACTGTCGCCATCTTGGACTTTGACCCCCAGTTTTTGCGCCCAAGTCAAAGCCTGTGTCTGACCCCACACGCCGTGATCGGCCAGCAGTTCTTGCACAGGGAGCGGCTCGCGCCCGTGCACCCAGGCCTGCAACTCTGGCGCAAAGCAGCGTCCGCCTACGACCTCTAGGGCGGTGGCAATATCTGCCTCAGCAATGGCTTTAACCTGCCCAGCTTGCGCCTGCCATAAATGGCGCATGACCGCATCTAGCGTGCCCCGCCCTTCGCGTCTGAGGGTCAAATCGAGGCAGAGTGCGACCAGCGCACCTTTGCTGTAATAACTGACCGTGGCGTTGATCGTGTTTTCGTCTGGGCGGTAGTACTTGGTCCAGGCATCAAAACTGGCCTGCGCCACGCTTTGTACCTGCGCGCCAGGGTTGCTGGCCAAAGCCTGGATATTTTTGACCAAGAGCCGCAAATAGGCGACATCGTCGATCAAGCCCGTGCGACGCAAGAACAAATCGTCGTAATAGCTGGTAAAACCCTCAAAAAACCACAGTAACTCGGTATAGTTTTCGCGGCTGTAGTCGTAGCGCGTCAGCTCGGCTGGACGCAGGCGTTTGACATTCCAGCTGTGCAAGTATTCGTGGCTAATCAAACCCAACAGGGCGATATAGGCCGCGCTACGCTCGGTTTGCCCCAGTTGCGGTAAATCTTGGCGCGCACAAATCAGGGCGGTGCTGTTTTCGTGCTCTAAGCCGCCATAGCCGCTCTCGGTGGCGTGCAGCATAAAAACATATCGCTGAAAAATGGGCTGCGCGCTTGGCCAAAAGGCCTGCTGTGCCTGACAAATCAGGCGGCAATCGTCCAGTAGGCGCTGCTCATCAAAATTGGCGGGGGCACCAACCATAGTGAATTCGTGCGCAATCCCTGCCTCCTCAAACTGCCCTTGCCAGATATGGCTGGCAAAGACAAAAGGGGTGTCAGCAAGCTGGTCATAATTGGCAAAAACATAAGTCGAGACCGCACCATTTACATCATTTTTAATAGCTGCCGAGGCAGGATTTATGGCATTTCTCGCCAATTCCTCTTCTAAAACCAATTGCAGATGATGCGCTGCATCAGTTTGCCCTATCACTTGCAAACACAAACTCGTCGGATTGAAAAAGCCGCGCTGATGATCCAGCCACGCCGTGCGCACAGATGGATCAAAAGCATAGACCTCATAGTACACATCCAGCGGCGCGGCAGGGCAGCAGGCCATCTGCCAAGTGTTTTTATCCAGCTGCTGCACAGTCACAGCTTGGCCGTTTTGTTCAGCGCGCAGGTTTTGCAGGTGTTTGGCAAATTCGCGCAGCAAGTAGCTACCGGGAATCCAAGCGGGTAAAGCGACTTGTTGCGCAACTTGTGGACATGCCAAGCGCACATGGACATGGTAGAGATGGGCGGCACTATCGCGAGCATCAATGCGATAGACAATGGGTACAGTCACAGCAAAAAAAGTGTTGCTCGGGCTGAGCGCATGCGGCATGACTACCCCACGCTTTAACCCTTAGTCCATAGGGGTATTTAGGGCGCTTTACTGAGCATGGCCTCGATTTTCTGCGCCGGCATGGCTCCAGGTACGCGCGTGCCATCGGTAAAGAAAACTGCCGGAGTGCCATTGATGCGGTACTTTTGCGCAAAGGCCACATTGCGATCCAGCGCACTGGTATCGCAGCCAGCCGCAGCTTGTGCAGGCGGTTTGTGATCAATCATCCAGGCCTGCCAAGTGGCGCCTCGGTCTTTGCTGCACCAGATATTTCTCGATTTATCGACAGAGTCTTCACCCAAAATTGGGGTGAGGAAGATGTGAACGGTGACATTGGTGATGGTTTTCAAATCGCTTTCAAAGCGTTTGCAATAACCGCAATTGGGATCCTCAAACACCGCCATCTTGCGTTTACCATTGCCACGCACGATGGTAAGCGCATCCTTGATCGGCAGCAATTTGAAATCCACCTCCGCCAATTTATCCTGACGTTCTTTGGTGAGGTTGCGGTGTGCTTTGACATCCACGATCTCGCCTTGGAACAAATAATCAGCACTGGCATCGGTATAGACCACATCACCACCCAGACGCACCTCGTACAAACCAGCCATAGGCGCAGGGCGAACCTCATCAATGGCTGGGAAATTATTTAAACGGGCGGGAAGATTCTTACGAATAGTCGCCTCCACCCCTTTCAAGTCTGAAGCGCTGACTGGCACTGGCGTGCGATTGACTTGCTGAGCTATTACCGCTGCCGTGACGCCCACAGCCCCCAAAGCCAAAACCAAAGTGCGAATTTTCATATCAAGCCTGCCTAAAAAATCAATGTGCGCGCTATCGTAGCAGCACTTATGGATCCCAGCCGCCCTACCCGTATTTAGCCGCGCACCAGTACTTTCCCTTGCGCTGCATTTTGCGCCAGGTTTTTGAGCCTAGGTACCGCATCAAACGCGCGCATTCCCCAGTGGCGCAGTAGTTTCGCAGCCATCGCATCGTGGGTAAATAGACGCTGAATGCCATCGGTGGCCAAACGCATGCGCTGCCAATCGGCGCGGCGCTCGCGCTCCCAGCTTCGCAAGAGGTGCAGATCGCCAGCACTGCGAAAAACGGGGCGCTGCGCCAAATGCCGCGCCAGTGCAGCCGCATCAGCCAAACCCACATTTAAGCCTTGCCCTGCCAATGGGTGCATGCTGTGCGCGGCATCTCCGAGTAGCACCCAGCTCTTACCCTGCCGCTGGCCGCACCAATGCGTCGATTCGGCCAATTTCAAAGGCCAGGCAGCGCGGGGCGCAAGCAAACGAAGATCACCCAATTGCGCATGGCAAGCGCTTTGCAGGGCGACGCAAAAGTCGTCATCTGATAAAGCCAGTTTGGCCGCAGCCTCGGGGGCTGCCAATGACCAGACCAAGGCAACAGTGCCCGCGGCCCCCGCAACGCTTTGTGCCCGTGGCAAGAGCGCCAAAACATTGCCCACTGCGTCAAACCACTGGTAAGCCGTGTGGCCATGCGGCAAGCTGCAGGCTAGGTGTGTGGCAATAGCCGTTTGCCCGTAGGCACTGGCGTGGTAGTCCAAAGCTAGCTCGGTGCGACTGGCGCTGTCGCGCCCCTCGCATACGGCCAGCAAGACGGCTGGCACACTGTCTTGCACCACACTGATACCGCTTTGGTAGCGCAAGGCTTGTTCCAGTTGAGTATCGAGCACAGCTGCATCAACAATATGTCCCAAATGGCCCGTTTCTGCCTTGTCAGACGCATCAAAGGTCACTTGAGCGCCTTGCGCCTCTTGCACCCGCATATGGACGATGGGGCAGGCCTCTGCTGGCGATTGGGGCCAGACCTTGAGGCCTTGCAGCAGCTGTGCGCTGGCAGCATTGAGTGCGTAAGAGCGGATATCGACCTGGGCACCCTCGCTGTGTGCGTCATCGCTGCTACGCACCAAAGCCACATTCAAACGCTCACGCGCGAGCAGCAAGGCCAAAGTCTTACCCACCATGCCTGCGCCACGGATGCAAATATCAAACTGGGGTTTCATCATGCCGCTATTTTAGGCTGGCAACGGGCTAAAACGGGTCGTCATCCGCAAGAGTTGAGGGGCTTTGCAGAGGGCGTTTTTCATCCAAATCCACTCGACTCTTGACTTTGCTGGCAATTTGTTCGCGCAGGGCTTTGAGCTGTTCGCGTGGATCGATTTTGGGCTGGGTGTCTTCTAGGCGCATTTCTGCAATAAAGCGACTGGGTTTGTTGCGCACGCGGTCGCGCCCTTTTTTGCGCGTTTTCGGCCAGCTGACCAGCAAGGTGCGCTGCGCACGGGTGATGCCCACATACATCAGACGGCGCTCTTCTTCGAGCTGGGCCGCAGCGTTTTTGCCCGCTTCGCTATCGGTGTAGCTTTCATCATCGGCCGCGGTTTCGGTCAATTCCGCAGCCTCGCGGTCGCGGTTAAAGGGCAACACCCCTTCGGCCACGCCCGCCAAAATCACATGCGGCCACTCTAGACCTTTGGCAGCGTGCAGGGTCGAGAGCGTGAGTTCATTGCGTTTGCCCTCGCGCTCGCCCAGGGTGGACAGCAGGCTGACAGTTTGGATCACTTCCAGCAGCGATTTCGCGGGCGCGGCCAAATTGTCGTGCTCTTCATCGCTGGCTTGGCCGCCTGCGCGTTTGGCCATCCAGTCGATAAATTCGAGCACATTTTCCCAGCGCTTGGCGGCTTGTTTTTCGTGTTCAGCCGTTTCGTAAAGGTGCTTTTCGTAATCGATGTCTTTGAGCCATTGCTGCAAAAAAGCCAGCGCGTCTTGTTGCCCCAGGGTTTGTTTGGCCTGCTGCTCCAGTTCGTTGATATAGCGACCAAATTCGTGCAAATCTTCGAGCGCACGGTTGCGCAGCACCGTATCCAGCAAGGGCGAGAACAGCGCTTCAAACAAGGAGGTTTTGCTGCGCGTGGCCAAATCGCCCAGATGCGCCAAACTGGTGTGGCCGATGCCGCGCTTGGGCGTGGTGACGGCGCGGATAAAGGCGGGGTCGTCGTCTTGGTTGGACAGCAGGCGCAGCCAAGCGCATAAATCGCGGATCTCGGCGCGTTCAAAAAAGCTTTGCCCGCCCGAGACGCGGTAGGGGATGCTGACCTTGCGCAGGGCTTGTTCAAACACCCTGGCCAAGTGGTTGGCGCGGTAGAGAATGGCGTAGTCGCTCCACTCGGGGCGGCGCGGCACGCGGCCCATTAAAAAATCGTCCTCGCCTTGGCGCTGCAGGCGCTGGATGTGTTGCACCGCGCGTTCGGCCTCGTGCTCTTCTTGGTCGCAGGGCAGCACGCGCACGGGCTCGCCTTCGCCCAAATCGCTCCACAGGGTTTTCTCAAACAGTTTGGGGTTGCTGCCGATGACATGATTGGCCGCACGCAGCACGCTATTGACCGAGCGGTAGTTTTGTTCCAGCTTGATGACTTTGAGCTGAGGGTAGTCTTGCGGTAGGCGGCGCAGATTGTCCAGCGTAGCACCGCGCCAAGCGTAAATCGACTGATCATCGTCGCCGACGCAGGTAAAAGCGGCGCGCGCGCCCGTCAGCAGTTTCAGCAGTTCGTATTGCGTGCTGCTGGTGTCTTGGTATTCGTCCACCAGCACATGGCCCAGCAGTTTTTGCCATTTTTCGCGCACATCCTCGTGCTCGCGCAGCAGTTTTAGCGGCAGATTGATCAGGTCATCAAAATCCACGCTTTGGTAGGCCAGCAAGCGCTCTTCGTAATGCTGCATGACGATGGCCGCTTGCTGCGCATCGGGGTCGCCAGCGGCCGCTTGCAAGGCTTCGTTGCTGCTAAAGCCCTCGCTCTTCCAGCTCGAGATTTGCCACTGCCAGGCCTTGGCCTGGGCATTGTCTAGGCTGCCGCCCGCGTCTTTCAGCACACCCAAGACATCGTCAGACGAGAGGATAGAAAAATTTTGCTTCAAGCCCAGCTTTTCGCCGTCCCCCCGCAACAAGCGCACGCCCAAGGCGTGGAAAGTACAAATCAACACCTTGCCCGCAGCCCGCCCCACCAGTTTGCGTGCGCGTTCACGCATTTCAGCCGCGGCCTTGTTGGTAAAGGTGATGGCTGCCACGCGCTCGGGCGCGATACCGCTTTGAATCAATTGCGCGATTTTTTGGGTAATCACCCGCGTTTTACCCGAGCCCGCCCCAGCAATAACCAAGCTGGGGCCGCTGAGGTAGTGCACAGCAGCGAGCTGCGCGGGGTTGAGTGCGGGAGTAGGAGCTGCAGAAGACATGCGGGCGCGTAAGGGCTGTTAGCCTAGTAGGAAGGCAAACGCAGAGTGCGGGCTAGACCCGAGTTCTGGTTTGATGGGTTGTAACATTGCTGCAACTTTGCCAAATTCGCAAAGAAATACTGATAATTTTCATGAAAGTTTCACTATAAAGCGGATAATCAGCACCTAGTTGCAAGTTTTTCTTATCCGAGAAATACGCTGCCAACTGGTCGGCGCTTGAATGGGGTCAAACTTATTGAAGGCGCTGGAATCTTGTGATCTTTCTGGAGTGTCCCGAATGGGCAATAAATTATATGTAGGCAATCTGCCCTACAAAGTGCGTGATGAAGAACTGGCTGACATGTTTGCCGCCTACGGCAATGTAAGCAGTGCCAAAGTCATGATGGAACGCGGCACTGACCGTTCTAAAGGCTTCGGCTTTGTAGAAATGTCTTCTGACGCTGAAGCGCAAGCAGCTATCGAAGGCCTGCATGGCCAAGCCAGCGGCGGCCGTCCTTTGGTCGTGAACGAAGCGCGCCCCTTGGAGCCCCGTCCCCCACGCCAATTTGGTGACCGTGGTGGCTACGGCGACCGTGGTGGCAATGGCGGCGGCGGTAATGGCGGCGGTTTCCGCAGCCCTTACGGCAACGGTGGCCGCAGCTACGACAACAACTATTAATCTTTAGTTCTTGTCCACAAAAGCCCGCGCTGCGGGCTTTTTTCATGCCTGCCTGCGGGGCCACCACTGCTGCCGCCACTTTTTGATGCCTTACAGCGCATAACCATGGGCGTAGGCTTCTAGGCCGATTTTCACCACAGTCGCAATCTCTGCGCCCACCTCTTGCGCAAATTCAGCCTCAGCCTGGCGCACCGCGCGCTCAAAACCCGCGAGCCACTGCAAGCCCAGAGGCGTAAAAACGATGTTTTTGACACGCGCATCGTGCGCATCGCAGCCTTTCTCCACCAAACCCCAAGCCTCACACTGCGTCACTAAACTGGCCATAGCCTGCTTGCTCATCGCCGCAGACTGCGCTAAATCGACCAAACGCGCGCCTTGCAGCGGCAAATGCCGCGTCAGGTGTATATGTGCAGCACTTATCTGCGCCCTAGCAGCCAGATTCGATAACGCCAGCGGCACCTGCACATCGTGCGCCATGATGGCCAGCACCCGAGCATCAAAACGCCGCATCGCATGGCCTAAAACCCGCCCCAAATGGGTGAGACGCCAATCCTCGGCCACGGTTTTGTACAAGATATTCACCTCTATATGCTCTATTTTCCATAGCTTAACAGGCAATTATTTCGCTGATTTTTAGCAAAAATAAGGCCGGTTTTTAGTCAGCTAAACTGACCAAATAATACAAGAGAAATGATCTACTGGCTGCTAATATGCTGGACATCAAAACAGCAATGTTTTTTTATACAGTACCACCCAGCAATAGGAGCACAACATGGCCACCGAATCCAAAAAAAACCCCGCCCCCGAAGTGGATAGCGAAAAAGCCAAAGCCTTGGCCGCCGCACTGGCGCAAATCGAAAAACAATTTGGCAAAGGTTCGATCATGCGCTTGGGCGAGGGCGAAGCCATTGAAAATGTGCAGGTTGTCAGCACCGGCTCACTGGGCTTGGATGTCGCCTTAGGCGTAGGCGGCTTGCCGCGTGGTCGCGTGGTTGAGATTTACGGCCCCGAATCCAGCGGCAAAACCACCCTCACCCTGCAAGTTATCGCCGAGATGCAAAAAACTGGTGGGCAATGCGCTTTCGTCGATGCCGAACACGCCCTGGATGTGCAATATGCACAAAAATTGGGCGTACAGGTCCACGATTTACTCATAAGCCAACCCGATACCGGTGAGCAGGCACTCGAAATCGTGGATAGCCTGGTGCGCTCAGGCGCGGTGGATTTGATTGTGATCGACTCGGTAGCTGCGCTGGTACCCAAGGCCGAGATCGAAGGCGATATGGGCGACAGCCTGCCCGGCCTGCAAGCCCGCCTCATGAGCCAAGCCCTGCGCAAACTCACGGCAACCATCAAAAAAACCAACTGCATGGTTATCTTCATCAACCAAATCCGCATGAAGATTGGCGTGATGTTCGGCAGCCCCGAGACCACCAGGGGAGGCAATGCGCTGAAGTTTTATTCATCCGTGCGCTTAGATATTCGCCGCATCGGATCGATCAAAAATGGCGATGAAGTGATCGGCAACGAAACCCGCGTCAAAGTCGTGAAAAACAAAGTTGCCCCGCCTTTCAAACAAGCAGAATTCGACATCTTGTACGGTCAAGGCATCTCGCGCCAAGGCGAAGTCATAGACTTGGGCGTGACCGCCAAAATCGTGGACAAATCGGGGGCTTGGTACGCTTATAAGGGCGAAAAAATAGGCCAAGGCCGTGACAATGCCCGTGACTTTCTGAAAGAGAACCCGGATTTGGCCGTAGAGATCGAAAACCGCATCCGCGCCGAGTTGGGTGTGAGCGCCCTTGCCGGTAGCAGCCCAGCCGCGCAGGCCGCAGCAAGCGAATAACAGGATCGCCGCGTCATGTTGTGGCCATGGCCTTTTCCTTGGCGTCGCGCCAGCGCTAGCGGCAATAGCACTTGGCGGCTAAGGCTGCGTTGGGAAGGCGATGTAGCTTTGCTGGAGTGCTGCCCCCTGTAGCTGGGCTTACCCGCGCAATTTGTTCTTATGCATATCCACTCAACACATTCAGCCCACGAGGAATTGGAGGCGCAGTCCAGCAAGCCTGGCCCCAGCCTGAAATCGCGGGCTCTGCGTTTTTTGGCCGCGCGCGATTACGGCCGAGCCGAGCTGGAACGCAAACTCAGCCCGCACGCCGATAGCCCTGAACAATTGCAGGCCGCGCTTGACGACTTGCAAGCCAAAGGTTTCATCAGCGAAGAACGCGCCGCTGCCTCGTTGCTGAACCGGCGCGCTGGAAAACTTGGTGCAGTGCGCGTTTTGCAAGAGTTGCGACAAAAAGGGTTTGATACTGAATTGATAGCTGCTCAGGCAGATATTTTGCGAGAAACTGAAGAAATTCGTATTAAAAGTGTTTGGCAAAAAAAATTTGGCCACGCGCCGCAAGACGCAGCGACTAGGGTCAAGCAAATGCGCTTTTTGGCTGGCCGGGGCTTTGCTGCCACGCAGATCAGCAAACTCATGCGCAGCCTAGAGCAGGGCGCAGACTAAAAGGGAAAAACCGTATGAAACTTATGGAATACAGCTATCGCAGCGTGCGCCTAGTCGGGCGCGTGGTTTGGGCTTTAGGCCTCAAATTATGGGCAACCTGTTGAGAGACACAAGCAACGATCACGAGGTATTGCCCGCGCCCGCTGCCATTCGGTGTCTAATCTGCCAAAAACGCAAAGAGGGCAGTCGCCCTCTCAGATTTGCATACTGGCAAAAGCGAACTAACCTAGTCCGGCCTCACTGCATGCCTGTTTGCAGTTTTTCAAACCGATGAAGTTTTGGCTTCATCTGTTTTTTTCTCTGTTGCCGCCTTATTGCTAGCAGATTTCTTTTTGCTGGGGGCGATCATCATCACCATCTGGCGGCCTTCGAGCTTGGGCATGGACTCGACCACGATAGCATCAGCCAAATCGGTTTTGATGCGCTCAAGCTGCTCCATACCGAGCTCTTGGTGCGCCATTTCACGACCACGAAAGCGCAGTGTCACTTTGACCTTATCACCCTCATCCAAGAAACGCTTGATATTGCGCATCTTGACTTGGTAGTCGCCTTCGTCGGTGCCTGGGCGTAACTTGATCTCTTTGACCTCGATCACCGTTTGCTTCGCCTTGGTCTCTTGCTCGCGTTTTTGCTCTTGATATTTGAACTTGCCGTAGTCAATCAAGCGACAAACCGGTGGATTGGCTGTAGCCGAAATTTCCACCAGATCAACATCCATATCGCTGGCTACGCGCAGCGCTTCAGACAGGCTCATGACCCCCATCGGCTCATTATTGGGTCCAGAAACGCGTACCTCGGGCGCAGAAATTTCGCGATTCAAACGGTGTTTACGCGCTTCGCGGTGATAACGCGAAGGCCGGGGTGGACGCGGTGGACGAGGCGTGGCAGGGGTGTAGGCTTTGGTAACGATGGCAATATCCTTCGGGAACTCTTAATAAAAAGCCGCATTACGCGGCCGCTGTGCAGTCATATTTAAGACTTTTGTGCGATATCCGCCAAGATGCGCTCAACAAATGCATCGACAGACATCACGCCTAAATCTTGGTTGCCCCGTGCGCGTACAGCGACAGCGTGAGCGGCCTTTTCTTTATCTCCTGCCACCAAAATATAGGGCAGTTTTTGCAAGGCATGTTCGCGTATTTTATAAGTGATTTTATCCTTGCGCAAATCTGACTGTACGCGCACGCCCTTGCTACGCAAGGCTAGCTCGACTGCGCGTACATAGTCGGCTTGGCTATCGGTGATATTGCAAATAACCACCTGAACTGGCGCCAACCACACGGGCAAGGCGCCTGCGTACTGTTCAATCAGAATGCCGATAAAGCGCTCAAGGCTACCCACAATGGCGCGATGCAGCATGATGGGGCGATGGCGAGCGCCGTCTTCGCCGATGTATTCGGCATCTAAGCGCTCGGGCATATTGGGATCAATTTGGATGGTGCCGCATTGCCATTCGCGCCCAATCGCGTCTTTCAGCGTGTATTCAATTTTAGGGCCATAAAACGCGCCCTCACCTGGTAGATAGGTGAATTCACAACCCGATGCGCGCAAGCCATCGGCTAAGGCGCTCTCAGCCTTGTCCCAGCTTGCGTCGCTACCTATGCGTTTCTCAGGACGCGTAGAAAGGCGATAAATAATGTTGTCGAATCCGAATTCTGCATACACCCGCTTCAGCAGAACCGTGAATGCCGTAACTTCCGCCTGAATTTGCTCTTCGGTGCAGAAGATATGGCCATCATCTTGCGTAAAGCCACGCACGCGCATGATGCCGTGCAAGCCGCCTGTGGGCTCGTTGCGATGGCATTGGCCGAACTCACCCAAGCGCAAAGGCAGCTCTCGGTAGCTTTTCAAGCCTTGTTTATAAATGAGCAAATGCCCTGGGCAGTTCATGGGCTTGAGGGCGTAGTCGCGCTTTTCGCTCTCAGTGATAAACATATTTTCGCGATACTTGTCCCAATGGCCGGTTTTTTCCCACAGGGTTTTATCCAAAATTTGTGGGCCCTTGACCTCTTGATAGCCGTTATCGCGATAGATCGCGCGCATGTATTGCTCAACCTCTTGCCACAGAGTCCAGCCTTTGGGGTGCCAGAACACCACTCCTGGGGCATGCTCGTCAATATGGAACAAGTCCAGCTCTTTGCCGATTTTGCGATGATCGCGTTTTTCAGCCTCTTCAAGACGCGTCAAATACTGTTGCAACTCGTCTTTGCTAGCCCAAGCCGTGCCGTAAATGCGCTGCAGCATCTCGTTATTGTGGTCTCCACGCCAGTAAGCACCAGCAACCTTCATCAATTTGAAGTGCTTGAGCTTGCCCGTTGAGGGCACATGCGGGCCGCGACACAGGTCTTCAAAATTGCCTTCACGATAGAGCGAGACATCTTCACCCGCTGGGATACTGGCAATAATTTCCGCTTTGTAGTTTTCACCCAAACTTTTGAAATAGGCTACAGCCTCATCGCGCGGCAAAACGCGGCGCACCACAGGCTCATCTTTGGCCGCCAGCTCTACCATTTTTTTCTCTATGGCTTGCAAATCTTCAGGCGTGAAGGGGCGCTTATAGGAAAAATCATAGTAAAACCCGTTCTCGATCACCGGGCCTATCGTGACCTGCACCTCGGGGAAGAGCTCTTTCACCGCATAGGCCAGCAAATGTGCGGTGGAATGGCGGATGACCTCTAACCCCTCTGCGTCTTTGGCCGTGATGATTTTTAAGCTAGCATCTTGCGCGATCAGGTAGCTAGCATCTACGGTCTTACTTTGTCCACCCAGCGTCACCACCCCCGCCAGGGTGTTTTTCGCCAAACCGGGCGAAATGGCATGTGCAACATCAAAAACGGTAGGCGCAACTTCAAAAGTGCGCACAGCGCCGTCAGGCAGGGTAATAGCAACCATAAGCTTTTATTTTTCTAAGAACCAAAGGGGCGATTGTAAAAGAGCGCTCCCGCACTTCCCTTCCCCATGAAAAAAGCCCCATTACTGGGGCTTTTAGTGTGCTAAGTAAAAATTACTTAGAAGCAGAAGCAACAGCTTCAACAGCAGGAGCAACAGCTTCAACAGCAGAAGCAACAGCTTCAACAGCAGGAGCAACAGCAGAAGCGGCAGCTTCAGCAGGAGCAGCAACGGCTTCAGAAGCTACAGCAGCAACGGCTTCAGAAGCTACAGCAGCAGGAGCATCAACAGCGGCTTCGTCTTTTTTACCGCAAGCAGACAGGGCCAAAGCAGCAACAACAGCAGCCAGAACGAGTGATTTTTGCATTTTGATTCCTCTAGAGAATAGGATTAAACAGTAAACTTTTCCGGAAATATGTGCTGACTTCACCGTTTACCAAAGCAAAGCAACACACCGTAAGCACACCGCAGATGCTGCGGCACTCTTTACTGAGTCGGGATTCTATAGGAATTTTCCTACTTTGTCAGATTTTTCTTACCTGAGTTGCGTATTTTGCACAGCATTACGCAAAGCCGCACTGGCAGCTGCATCTAAGGCGGAATCCAGCACAGGGCGACCAGACACCAGGCGCACTTTGCCCTCTGCCAAGACGCTCTCCAAACTGCCTTTGCTCATGGAGTGCGCGGTGCCCGACCCCGACACGAAAACAAACATGGTTTTGCGCGGACTTTGCCAAGTCAGTTGTGCCCGAACCCACTGCCCTTTGAGTTTGAGCTCTATCCAAGTACCGATTTGCAAACTCAAGGCTTCCAGCGGAGATACGCCTTCAACTACAGAATCCGTAGGTTCGGCTCTTTCTGCTGATTCAGTCAATGCAGCCGTTTCTGCTGCTGACTCTGCAACTTCAGACGCCGCCTTGGTCGCATCAGACGACTCGTTCACTAAACGACGCAAATTCTGATCCTCCTGCTCGAAATCAATGAAAGCACTTGCTGTGGCCGCATCCCCTTCGTCAACCTGAATAGCTTGATCCCAGCGCGAATCTCCAGGCGCGTAAAACCCCTGCGATGTCTCGGCATTACCACCGTTGAGATCGGCAAAAATACTCGCGCCCCCCTCTGATGGCGGCCTATATAGCGCCTCTTGCTGACGAGGCGGGCGCCCTTCTAACGCCTGCTCATGCACATGCAACAAATCATCGAAAAAGACTAAGAGTCGCTCGCTCGGGTATTCAATCGATCGCACCCCAAGACGCAACTTGGTTAACAGTCCGGGGATCATGGCCAACAGGCGCGGACGATCTTTTCGAGCGACCTTGGGCTGGGCACTCCAAATCAAATCTCCCACCAACGCACGATAGCCTTTGCCATCCACGCCCCCCCCCCCGCCGCCGTCGATCACTGATTTGGCAATCACTTGGCTCCACACGCCAGTCAAGAAATCACGCACAGCCTCTGAGACTTTGACGCCGTTAAGCATTTCATGAATCTCAAGTGCTTGTTTTTGCGCCTCGGTATTGCGTTGCTCTGCCAGCAAGAGCGCGCGCGCGGCTGCCTCTTGCTGCGCACGCACCATGGCATCTGTTCGTTCCCATACAGCCAGCAGGTTATCCAGAGCTGCCTCAAAAACAACGCTCAGTGCAGCCATATCCTGTAGATGCTTGTGGCCTTGTATAACCTCTGTCACGGCATCCTGTATCGACTTAAAAAACCGCGCAAAACCCTCGTCTTGCTCATGCGTAAAACCGACTGCACGATCCACAATCTGGCTCAAATACGCACGCGCTGGATGATCTTCATCGCCAAAAAAACGTCCGTCACTTTCCGCTAAATCAATAAGGGCAGGCTCTAGCCCTTTAATCAAGATACGCACCTTGGGTAAAAGGCGTTCATCTTTAAGCAGGTTGTCGAGCATGACGCGAGTCACTTCTTCACCCAGCAATTTACCCATATTTTTGCCGTCTTTAAGGGCTTGCCTAGCTTCATCTTGTCTGCGCGCCAGCTCTTCAGGGTCTTCAATCGCCTGGAGATCTAAACGCTCGACCATCGCCTCCATCATGTTGCCATCCTCAATTGCCTTGAGCGACAAAGGAACCGTATGCAAAAAACCCGATCCACGCTTGCCTAGCGAATCGCTAGGAAGCTGATCATTGCTTTCTCCAGTCAGCATCCGGCGCAGCTTGTCCAAGGTAAGCATAGTCTTGGCAACTGTCGAGCTGACGGTACCGGCAGCGGCAGCGCCCGCAGCTCCCGCATTGACACTCAACGTAGGGCCTGCTGGCTCAATGCCATGCATCAACAGCCAATCAATTACTTTGCGATAGAGCTTCTCCACCGCGACACCCAAGCGTCCAGCAGCTGGCGTAATCAATTGCCCGCGTACATCCTCGTCAGGTACATACTCTTTGAGCGCATCGCGCAATGCATGGATAAACATCTCCGGACGCAAAGGGTTAATCTGTGATTGCACAGTAATCCAACCCAACAACCCGCTGATCAACGCATCGAGCTGGGGCAAGATCTTCTCCACCGAAATGGCCATTTCTTGTTGCGCGCGCGCAATCTCGATGCTATCGTCTAGTTGATTATCCTCATCAAATAGCCGCAAATCTTGAAAACTGTTCACCGTGCGCACCTGCCCAGAAGTCCCTAAGCCAGCATACAAAAGTACCCGCAAGCGCTTAGAAAATTTCTCCGTCACAGCCTCGCGGTTGCTCACCAATAAGCCTATTGCCGCCAACAAGGCGGGGCTTTGTACGGTTTGGGTCGCGTTGGCACCCGCTGTGCGATCAGCAGCATTGGTTAAACCATCCAGTACGGCCGTCATCAAATGACCGCTTTGCGACAGCACAGCCTCTATACATGCCGCGATCGTAGGTTTGCTGCCGCCACTGGTTGCAGATGTTTTTTTTGTTGTAGCCATATTTGCACAAATAATTTTTCTGGTTTTGCACCGCGCAGCATCGACACCCCTGTAGCTCAATTTACAAAACTGTGTCAAAGCAGCTAAGCTGCCAGACTCCCCTGTATCGAATACCACAACCAGATGAATCCTAGCATTTTGCCGCAAAGTCATTATCTCTGAGCGCCATATGAGGGCCATTCCCCACTGACTGTCGCAATTCCCCACTTCCCCAGCGCAAATAACGAACACACAAAGTAAGCCTACCCTTGACAAAATGCGCGCCAAGTCTTTTATCTAGCGAGCGCTAAAGGATCCCTTACACAACGGATTGGCAGATCCAGAAAAACCCTCGATAATCCCCCGTTCAGTTTTCTGGGGTTCAATCTCCATAAATTGTGATTCAGCAGTTGCCCCATGGTTCAGCCATACGGCAGCAGGTCTTTTCCACCAGCTAATGCGCCCTAGAAGGGCGCGGAGGTCGCGTTTTATGTCATCCCTGTACCAAAATTACGGTAGCGCTAGTTATCTTTATGGCGGCAACGCCCCCTACATCGAAGAGATGTACGAAAACTACCTACTCGACCCTACCAGCGTGCCAGACAACTGGCGCCAATATTTTGACGGGGTGCAAAACCTGCCCGATAGCCATGGCGGCCATGCCAAAGATGTAGCGCATCTTCCCGTGGTGAATGCCTTTGCTGAACGCGCCAAAGCCGGCGTAACCCAAGTCATCGTGGCCAATGGTGACGACAATGAAATGGGCAAAAAACGCACGGCGGTACAGCAATTGGTGGCGGCTTACCGCAATGTTGGTGCGCACTGGGCTGACCTAGACCCCCTCAAGCGCACTGAACGCGAAAAAATCGCCGATCTCGACCCTGCTTTTTATGGCCTAACTGACGCTGATCTGGAAACGGTTTTCGATGTCAGCAACACCTATTTCGGCAAAGACCGCCTGAGCCTGCGCGATTTACTCAACGCCCTGCGCGAAACCTATTGCGGCAATATCGGTGCCGAGTTTATGTACGCCACCAGCCAAGACGAAAAGCGCTGGTGGCAAAAACAGCTCGAATCGGTACGCGCCAACCCCAATCTTGGTACAGATGACAAGAAAAATGTTTTGACCCAGCTGACAGCAGCTGAGGGCTTAGAGCGCTATCTGCACACCAAATATGTGGGGCAAAAACGCTTTTCGCTCGAGGGTGGCGAAAGCTTTATTGTCTCCATGGACGAGCTGATCCAACGCGCAGGCGCTGCCGGCGTGCAAGAGGTCGTGATCGGCATGGCGCACCGAGGGCGCCTGAATGTCTTGGTCAATATTTTGGGCAAATTGCCCAAAGACCTGTTTGCTGAGTTTGACCACACCGCCCCCGAAGATCTGCCATCAGGCGATGTGAAATACCACCAAGGCTTTAGCTCTGATGTCACCACCCCAGGCGGCCCCGTGCATTTAACTTTGGCGTTCAACCCCTCGCATCTAGAAATCGTCAATCCGGTTGTCGCAGGCTCCGTGCGCTCGCGCATGGATCGCCGAGGCGACAAAGAGGGCGATCAGGTGCTGCCCGTTCTTGTACACGGCGATGCCGCCTTCGCCGGCCAAGGCGTGATCATGGAGACCTTGGCACTCTCACAAACCCGGGGCTACTACACCGGCGGGACGGTTCACCTCGTCATCAACAACCAAATTGGTTTCACCACCAGCGATCCGCGCGACACGCGCTCTACCCTGTATTGCACCGATGTCGTCAAAATGATTGGCGCGCCTGTGCTGCATGTCAACGGTGACGACCCCGAGGCCGTAGTCCTGGCCACGCGCTTGGCTCTAGCCTATCGACAAGAGTTCAATAAAGATGTGGTGCTCGACATTGTGTGCTTCCGCAAACTGGGGCACAACGAACAAGATACCCCAGCGCTGACCCAACCGCTGATGTACAAAAAAATCGCCCAGCACCCAGGCACCCGCGCGCTTTATGCCCAAAAGCTAGCCGCACAAGGACTGGGGGAGACTTTAGGTGCAGACTTGGCGAAGGCTTACCGCACTGCGCTCGATGCGGGTAAGCATATGGACGAGATGACCATCTCTAACTACAAAAACAAATACGCCGTAGATTGGTCGCCCTATCTCAAGGCTACCTGGAGCGACGCCTGCGACACCGCCCTGCCCATGAGCGAATGGAAACGCATCTCCGAGAGCATCACCACCATCCCCGATAGCGTCACGCCCCACGCCTTAGTGAAAAAAGTGTATGCCGATCGTGCGGCTATGGGTCGCGGCGAAATCCAAATCGACTGGGGCATGGGCGAGCACATGGCTTTCGCCTCATTGGTGGCCGCCGGTTTCCCCATCCGTCTGTCTGGTGAAGATTGCGGCCGTGGCACCTTTACCCACCGCCATGCGGTCATTCACGACCAAAGCCGCGAAAAATGGGACGAAGGCATCTACACCCCTTTGCAAAATGTCTCAGACAAGCAAGCCACCTTCACCGTGATTGACTCACTGCTGTCTGAAGAAGCGGTTTTGGGCTTTGAATACGGCTACGCGTCTAATGACCCCGCCTCTTTGGTGATTTGGGAAGCGCAATTTGGCGACTTCGCCAACGGCGCGCAAGTCGTCATCGACCAATTTATTGCCAGCGGCGAAGTCAAATGGGGGCGCCTGAACGGCATCACCTTGATGCTGCCCCACGGCTACGAAGGCCAAGGCCCTGAGCACAGCTCAGCGCGCCTAGAGCGCTTTATGCAATTGGCCGCTGATACCAATATGCAAATCGTGCAGCCCACCACCGCCAGCCAAATCTTCCATGTGCTGCGCCGCCAAATGGTGCGCGATTTGCGCAAGCCCCTGATCATCATGACGCCCAAATCGCTGCTGCGCAATAAAAACGCCACCAGCCCCTTGAGCGAGTTCACCAAGGGGGGCTTCCAGCCCGTGATTCCTGAAAACAAGGATCTGAAAGCCGCTAGCGTCAAACGCATCGTCATCTGTTCTGGCAAGGTCTATTACGACTTGGTGGCCAAACGCGAAGAGCTGGGGCGTGACGACACCGCCATCGTGCGCGTCGAACAGCTCTACCCTTTTCCACACAAATCCTTTGCCGCCATCATCAAAAAATACCCCAACGCCACCGATTTGGTGTGGTGCCAAGACGAGCCGCAAAACCAAGGCGCTTGGTTCTTTGTGCAGCACTACATTCGCGAGAATATGTTGGAAGGCCAAAAACTGGGTTACGCCGGCCGCGCTGCCAGCGCCTCACCCGCCGTGGGCTACGCGCACCTGCACCAAGACCAGCAGAAAAACCTGCTGGAGGCCGCTTTTGCCAAGCTCAAAGGTACGGTGCTGAGCAAATAAGCCCAACACCTGCCGCCCCATCCATTTGCATCGTACAAAACCCTTTTAAGGAAATTTCATGTCTCTCGTCGAAATCAAAGTCCCCCAATTGTCTGAATCCATCACCGAAGCCACCCTGCTGACCTGGAAAAAACAGCCTGGCCAAGCCGTGGAGATGGACGAAATCCTGATCGAAGTGGAAACCGACAAAGTTGTGCTGGAAGTCCCCGCACCCGCAGCTGGCGTGCTGGCCGAAATCACGGCGGCTGACGGTGCCACCGTCACGGCTGAACAACTGATAGGCAAAATCGACACGGCGGGCAAAGCCACAGCGCCAGCCGCAGCTACCCCTGCAGCCGCAGCCGCACCCGTTGCTGCCAGCCCCGCAGCAGCAGCCCCCGCTAGCAACAGCAAAGCGGGCGTGGCCATGCCAGCTGCCGCCAAAATCATGGCCGACAACAACTTGGCCGCAGGCGCAGTTGCAGGCACAGGCAAAGATGGGCGCGTGACCAAAGGTGATATTTTGGGCGCTATCAGTTCAGGAGCTACTCAGGCAGGTTCTGCGGCTCAAACTGCTCAAAAGGCTGCCATTTCTGCACCTGCTGTGCAAATCCCTTTGGGCGATCGCCCCGAAGAGCGCGTGCCCATGAGCCGCCTGCGCGCGCGCATCGCCGAGCGCCTGCTGCAATCGCAGCAAACCAATGCCATCCTCACCACCTTCAACGAAGTGAATATGGCGCCCGTCATGGACATGCGCAAAAAATTCCAAGACAAATTCGAAAAAGAACACGGCGTCAAACTCGGCTTCATGTCCTTCTTCGTCAAGGCCGCCGTGCAC
Organism: Allobrachymonas sp.; assembly: GCA_035906235.1. Lineage (GTDB taxonomy): Bacteria > Pseudomonadota > Gammaproteobacteria > Burkholderiales > Burkholderiaceae_C > JAMIFN01. The sequence continues at coordinate 32,836 of JAMIFN010000089.1, forward strand.
GCGCTGAAAAAATACCCTGTTTTGAACGCCAGCGTCGATGGCAACGACATCATCTACCACGGCTATTTTGATATTGGTATCGCCGTCGGTTCGCCTCGCGGCCTGGTCGTGCCCATCATCCGCAATGCCGACCAAATGAGCTTTGCCGACATCGAGAAAAAGATTGCCGAGTTTGGCCAAAAAGCCAAAGACGGCAAACTGGGCCTAGACGACATGACGGGCGGCACCTTCTCCATCAGCAATGGCGGCGTCTTTGGCTCCATGATGTCCACCCCCATCATCAACCCACCGCAATCGGCCATTTTGGGCGTACACGCCACCAAAGACCGCGCCGTGGTGGAAAACGGCCAAGTTGTGGTGCGTCCCATGAACTACCTAGCCATGAGCTACGACCACCGCATCATCGACGGCCGCGAAGCCGTGCTGGGCTTGGTCGCCATGAAAGAAGCGCTGGAAGACCCAGCGCGCCTGCTGTTTGATATTTAATTGGTTCTATGAATATCGACTGGATCACAATCGTCGCAACCTTTGGTGCGGCGATTGCTGGGAGTTGGTTTGGTTCAAGGGCAACTCATGCACAGACCCGCGTGAATATCCAGCTCGAGCGTAATCGCTGGTTGCGCGAACGGTGCTTTGAATTTTTGGAAGTGACGGATGAATTTATCAATGTGTCATTCAGAAAGGATGCATTGGAGCTTCATCAGCGCGATCGCCTACACCGCAAACTCAATACATTAGCCACCATTGCACTACCCAACCAGCAAAACGAAATTGGGAACAAAGTGCAAGAGGTAAGAAAGCTTCATGTTGGGCAGAAATGCTCCTTACAGTTTTCAGATGTGGAACAATTTTTTGGCGAGATTCAGAAGAGTGTTCGGGCAACAATCAAACAACTAGAAGGCTAAATACCTCTCAAACTTTGATGTCATCGTCGCGAAAAAGCATGAATCCCAAAACTGTCAGCACAAATACACAGCCACCAAGCAGCGCGCGCCCGCTGTCTCAGGCACAGTCACCCACCTTGCGCGGTGCTTTAACGGCGCTTGATCGTGCCTTTGCAGCCGCGCAGCGCATAGCCGCGCAAACCAACACATCCCTTATCGTTCAACAGAACGGCCAACTCGTTCATATGAAAGCGAAATAAACATGTCTCAAAATTTTGATGTTGTCGTCATCGGCGCCGGCCCTGGTGGCTATATCGCCGCCATTCGCGCCGCCCAACTGGGCATGAGCGTAGCCTGTATCGACGCGGCCGACAAAGCCGGCAAGCCCGCCCCAGGCGGCACTTGCACCAATGTCGGCTGCATCCCGTCTAAAGCCCTGCTGCAAAGCTCTGAACACTACGAACACGCCGCCAAGCACTTTGGCGAGCACGGCATCAGCACCACAGGCCTGAAAATGGATGTGAGCAAAATGATTGCCCGCAAAGACGAAGTCGTTAAACAAAACAACGACGGCATCCTCTACCTATTCAAAAAGAACAAGGTCAGTTTTTTCCACGGTACGGGCAGCTTTGTTGCGGCCAAAGACGGCGGCTACGAAATCGCCGTAGCTGGTGCCAAACCTGAAACCCTGCAGGGCAAAAACATCATCATCGCCACCGGCTCCAGCGCCCGCGCCCTGCCCGGCACGCCATTTGATGAAGAAACGATTTTGAGCAACGACGGCGCCCTGGCCATAGGCGCAGTGCCCAAAAAACTCGGCGTTATCGGCTCAGGCGTGATTGGCCTAGAGATGGGCAGCGTTTGGCGCCGCCTGGGTGCCGATGTCACCATTTTGGAAGGCCTACCTACCTTCCTCGGCGCAGCTGACGAGCAAATCGCCAAAGAAGCGAAAAAAGCCTTTGACAAACAAGGCCTGAAAATCGAACTCGGCGCCAAAGTCGAAGGCGTGAAAAAAGGCAAAAAAGGCGCTACGGTGGCTTACACCGATGCCAAGGGCGAAGCGCAAACGCTGGAAGTGGACAAGCTCATCGTCTCTATCGGCCGCGTGCCCCATACCCAAGGCTTGAACGCTGAGGCTGTAGGCCTGCAACTGGGCGAGCGCGGCGACATCGTGGTCGATGAACTCTGCCGCACCAATCTGCCCGGCGTCTGGGCGGTGGGCGATGTGGTGCGTGGCCCCATGCTGGCGCACAAGGCCGAGGAAGAAGGCGTCGCCGTAGCCGAGTGCTTGGCTGGCCAGCACGGCCATGTCAACTTTGACACCGTGCCCTGGGTCATCTACACCAGCCCCGAGATCGCTTGGGTTGGCAAAACCGAGCAGCAGCTCAAAGCCGAAGGCCGCGCCTACAAAGCCGGCAACTTCCCCTTTATGGCCAATGGCCGCGCGCGCGCGCTGGGCGACACCACAGGCATGGTCAAAATGCTGGCTGACGCCACGACCGATGAAATTCTGGGCGTACACATCGTCGGCCCTATGGCCAGCGAGCTGATAGGCGAATGCGTGCTCGCGATGGAATTTAAAGCCAGTAGCGAAGACATTGCCCGCGTCTGCCACGCCCACCCCACACTAGGCGAATCCATCAAAGAAGCGGCGCTGGCTGTCGATAAACGCACGCTGAATTTTTAAGCAAACGGTATTGTGCTTCGCAACAAAAAACCGCTGTGAGACAGCGGTTTTTTCTTGATTCAAATCGGCGATTCAGGCCGAAAAATCTGCCTGGGAAGCTATTGTTTTCAAGGTGCTACTGAGACTTCTGGCTCTGCCGCAGCTTGCGCTGTAGCAGCTTGAGGCTCAACTGCCGCAGCTTGCGGATCGGCGACAAAACCTATGCGTTTTAAACCCACGCCTTGCGCCATGCCCATCACCTCCACAATCTTGCCGTAGGGCACGGTGGTGTCAGCATTGAGTTGCACCTCGGTATCGGGCTGCGCTTTCGCGCGTTGCTCCAAAGCGGTTCTCAACGCGGGCAAGGTGATAGGTTTATCGTTCAAATACACCACGCCACTTTTATCCAAACTGATGCTGATGAAGTTTTGCTCGTCACTTTGCTGCGCGGCCTCAGTTTTGGGCAGGTCCAGCTTCAAACTGCTCACCATCAGCGGCGCAGTAATGATAAAAATCACCAGCAGCACCAGCATCACATCCACCAGCGGCGTGACATTGATGTCACTGATGGGCTGGCTCGTTTTGCTGCGCTCTAAATTGCCAAATGCCATGAGTTTGCCTTTAGGGGGTATTTTTAAGCGCGTTTTTGGAAGAAATTGGCGGAAAACCTGCCTGAGCAGCTATCAAAATTGATGGTCTCAATGCACATCATGTTGCGCCAACAATTCGCGCACATCGCGGGCAAAGCCGTCCAAATCGTTTTCCATCCGCGTGATCAAGCGCCCAAAGACATTGAATGCCACCACGGCAGGAATGGCTACTGCCAAACCCGCTGCCGTCATGATGAGCGCCTCGCCGACGGGGCCTGCTACTTTGTCGATGCTGATTTGCCCCGAGCCCGCAATGGCAGTGAGCGCGTGGTAAATACCCCAAACCGTACCGAACAAACCGATAAAAGGCGAAATCGCCCCGGTAGTGGCCAAAAGCGATTGCCCCAGATGCAACTTGCCCAAAACCTGATGCAAGGTATCGCGCAATACCCGCGTGAGCTGTTGCGCACGATTCCCCGCACTGGCCAATGACCCCGCAGCTTGGTGGCTGGTGGCCTGCACCAATTGCCCCACCATGGACTCACGCTCAATTTTCTGCACCCGTTGATAAGCCTGCTTCAGATCAGGCGACTGCCAAAATGCGGGAATCGCCAAGCGCACATCCTTCATGGTGCGCAACAAAAACCAGCTCTTCCAGAAAATCACCACCCAAGTCCCTATGGACATCAAAAGCAGTAAGAGCGCGACTAAGCGCCCAACATTGTCACTTTGTGCCAAAAATTCCCACATAGCTACCCCTTCATTAAACGGCGTTTGCGTCCGACTCACGCAAACCCAAGACATCGAACATATCAAATAAGCCTGATTTTTTACCCGCCAAAAACCGCGCAGCCTGCAAGCTGCCTTGGGCAAAATGCTCGCGGGTTGAAGCTTTGTGCGAAATCTCGATGCGCTCGCCGATACCGGCAAATAGTACGGTGTGGTCGCCCACAATATCGCCACCGCGCACCGTAGCGAAGCCAATTTCTTGCGGTTTGCGCGCACCGGTATCGCCTACGCGGGCAAAGACGCCGTCTTTTTGCAAATCGCGACCCAGAGTGTGGGCAATCACCTCTCCCATTTTCAAAGCCGTACCCGATGGCGCATCGACTTTGTGGCGATGGTGGGCTTCGACGATTTCGATGTCATAGCCCTCATGTAAATATTTGGCCGCAATTTCCAAGAGCTTGAGCGTGACATTCACACCCACGCTCATATTGGGCGCCATGACGATAGCCATGTCTTGCGCGGCCTCGGCGATCTCGGCTTTTTGCGCCTCGCTAAAGCCCGTGGTGCCAATGACCGCATTCACGCCCAGCTTGCGGCAGGCGGCCAAATGTGCCAGCGTGCCTTCGGGTCGCGTGAAGTCGATCAAACACTGAGCATTTTGCAGGCCAACGGCCAGATCAGCCTGTACCACGATGCCGCTCTGGCGGCCTAAAAACAGGGAAGCATCTTGACCAAGGGCAAGGTCGCCTACTGGCACCAAGGCACCAGCTAAAACACAATCGGGCGCAGCCAAGACGGTTTCAATCAGCATTTTGCCCATGCGCCCAGTGGCGCCAGCAATGGTTATACAGTGTGTCATACGGGGCGGCAAAAGTAATACAACGGCAAAACTGGCGGCTTCTCATATGAAGCAAGCCAGCAAGGGTCAGGCGGCATTCATGATGGCTATGGTCGCATGATCATGCGACTGTGAGGCTGTCATGCTTTGACGCTATTCAAGCGGGGGGTACTGCCGTGCAGGTGCGCGCATATCGGCAGCTGCAGCTTCGGCCTTGTCACGGCCGGCACCCTGACTGGCCTTGGCCAAGTCCTGCGCGCTGGCTTCCAAGGGCGGGATTTTGCC
>JAMIFN010000090.1:0-9591 GCA_035906235.1 Allobrachymonas sp.
CACGGCCGAGATGGAGTTGGGGGCAAAGCTCTCGCCTTGCGGGGTAAAGGTGAAAGTGTCGCCATCCCAGTGTTGCAGTAGGTAGCGCGTGGGCGCTAGGCCTAAACGCAATTCCAGCGCTTGACCTGCGCCCGAAGGCTGCAGGGTGATTTTGGCGCTGCCCCAATAGTCGTTGGCATAGCTGCCAGCATAAGCATTTAAATTTTGGGCAGGAATGGGAGCACTGGGCGCAGCTTGCGTGGCAAATTTCCCTTGTGGGCGATACAGGTCGTGCATTTTTCCCTGCATGGCAGCCAACCAGTCTTTCGCTAGTTGGTCTTGGGCGGTTTCGCCCCAAGCGTATTGGCCAAAACTCAAGGCCAGAGCTTCGGCCAAACCCCGTGGCTGCGCATTGGTCAGCACTGCAATGCCTAGCTGCGCTTGCGGCCACAGAATAAAAGCTGTAGCTGCGCCCAAAATAAACGCGCCAGAATGCGAGATGCTGGCATGCCCGTAAGGATCCGCGCCGATGTTGAAGCCGTAGCCATAGTTGCCGCCTGGCCGTGCGCTCAGGGCTGCTTGCAACGCTGGCGCATCGATGATTTGTTGCCCTTGCCATCGGCCACCTGCTAAGACCAAAGCCATCCACCGCGCTAGATCGTTGGCGCAGGAACTTACGCCGCCAGCGGGCGATTGGGCATCGGGCTGGCGGGGTGGTTCTTGAACCAGATAGATGGCGGGCGATGCGCCGTAGCTGGCGTAATCGATATCTTTTTGAATATGCCCCCAAGCACGATTTTGCTGTGCGGCAAAGTCGCTAAAGCGTGAGCTGCTGCGTTGCATACCTATGGTTTGGTACAGGCTGGATGCACATAAATCTGCCCAATCTTGCCCCTGTGCTTGGCTCATGGCTTGTGCGGCGGCCGTTAAACCAAAATTGGTGTAATCGTATTGGCCATAGGGATGAAGTGCGGCGAAACGCAGGCGTTGCAAAATTTCGCTGCGGGTGTAGCCCAAGTCTTCGAGCGTGTCGCCCGCATGATCAGGCAGGCCGCTGCGGTGCGCATACAGATCGCCCAAACTCAAGTGGGTGTTGAGGCTTGTATCAGAGTAGGCCAGCGAAAAATCAGGTAGGAGCTGCTGAATGGGGGTATCCCAAGTCAGCCCCGTTTTTTCGCCCATATGTGCGGCCATGACGGTTGCGCCTATGGGCTTAGACAGCGATGCCAGTTGAAAAACGGTATCTGCATCTACGCGCTCTGGCGCATCTATACGCCGCAGGCCATAACCAGCAGCGTGGCTGATCTTGCCCTGATACACCACGGCGACTGCAGCGCCTGGAACGCCTGTGCGTTGCAGCCAGCGTGGCACCAAATCGTGCAGCCTAGCTATGGCTTGGGCAAGGCGGGCGGCATTGACGCCCGGTGGTGCAGCTTGGCTGGTGCCGCCACAAGCCGATAGCGCCCAAGGCAGCGCAGGTAAAAGGCCAAGACGGAGAAGGGCGGCGCGGCGATGCATGCGTGTGAAGAAGGACAAATAATAAAAAAATGCGGCTTGGTTAAACAAAGACTTCGTCTAACCAATCCATAGAAACGGCGGCTGAATAGCCTAGATTTGCCGTTTGACAATGGCCTTCGGCGCCTTCTTCTAAGGTGAAAAGGTGGCTGGCTGCAGGGCCGCTGACTTTGCTTAAAAAATGGGCGTGTTGTGCCAGCGGCTCTTTCCCTTCTCCTTGACCTACGAGGGCTAATGCAGGGCAGCGGATGCGTGCCAGCGCTGCGTCATCGATGTGGAAATCGCGTAGCCGTTCGTAGGTAGAAACAAAACTGCTGCGCCCCATCCTCAGCATGAGGTTGCGCAGCATCTCACGCTGTTGCAGGGGCATGGCATCAGGCGGGAGTTTGTCAATGTCTTCGAGCTGAATGTCTTGTTCAGGCGGCCAAGCACTAGGGTCAAAGCCGATAAAGGACACCATATATTTGCGCAAATCGACGATGGGCGAATTGGCGATAAGGGCTGTGATGCGTGCATCGTAGGCAGCCATTCTGGTTGCAAAATAGCCGCCGTAGCTGATGCCCATGATGGCAATGTGGCGCACATCGGTTTCAGGTCGTGCGCTCAGGTAATCCAGTGCGATTTTGGCAACTTGCTCATATTCAGGGATGAAGGCCATCGTGGGGTAAAAGCGCAGCGTATCCATCTGCCCAGGGCCGGCGATCAATAGCAGGTTATAGCCTCTGGCCATGGCTGCTTGGCCGTAGGCGATCCAGGTTTCTTCTAGGGTGCCGTCGTAGCCGCTGATGAGCATCAGGGTTTTGCTTGTTGATGCATTGGCCTTGGGCGCGCGGAAGTAATAAGCAGGCAGGGGCGTTGCCCCCCAAGGGAGCATGATTTCTTCGCACGCTATTTGCCCTGTACGCATGGCAGCCATAAAGCAGCTGCGACTTTGCAGGCCTAGGCCTTGATGTTCGGTTTGGGCAATGCTGGTGTAATACTCGGCTGCGCGCCAGCTATTGCAGGCGACTAGGTATTGTTCTTTCGCACTGATGGCATGCCCGCGCTGTGCACGCGCCTTGGCATCGGCTTCTTGCCGAGCAGCCATTTGGCTGAATTGAGCCACCCAGCTGGCTGGGGATGCGTTGCTGATGCGCTGCGCTATGGCTAAACACTCGCCTACGGATGCGCCGCCATAACGCGCAGTACCCATTTGGCGGATAAGCTGGAAATCCATTTCTGCATCGGCAAATCCGCGCACGCGCAACAGCCCGCGTTCTAAATCGTTGTCGTCGCCCTGTGTGCTTTGTGCTGCGCTGCCGCCGCAATAGCTCAGGCTGGGTGTGATAGCGAGCGTGGCAGCTGATAAGAGCAAGCTGCGACGATTCAATGGGGCTTTATGGTGTTTTTCCATCTGGCGCATTTTTGTTAACCGAGGTTTGACATGCGCGCGCATACCACTCCCTAGGGCTTAATCCAAAGCGGGCACGAAACAATTTGCTAAACCCTGAGGCGTCAGCAAAACCGCAACGCCAGGCTAAGGACTCCACATGCAAGCGACCGCCTTCGGTCAGCATGCCCTGTGCCCGCATCAGGCGGATATCACGCAAGGCCCCCATCACCGTTTGTTCATGCGCGGCAAAAGCCTCATATAAACGGGTACGGGAGCAGGCTGCGCCGTGTGCAATGGCTTGGGCATCTAAGTCATGGCGATGAGCGTGTTGCTGCATAAAACGCAAAGCTGCGGCATAGCGCCCTGCGTGCAAGCTATGCTGGGCATCGTCAATAGCATGCCCTTGGCGGCCTAAATTGCGCAACATCAAGAGTGCAAGCTCGTGCGTGGTGTGTAAAAGAGCAGCGGCTTCGGTGTTGTCTAAGGTGTTTTGGTGCAGCAGCAAAGCCATGTGCGTGAGTTGGCTAGCAAACACTGGCGCAAGAGTGCAGCGTGTGCTCAGTAGCTGGGTTTGGGGTTCGCGACCCAGAGCCAGGCGCACATCATCGCGGGGCAGCGCCAAAAACACCTGCTGCGTATTCTGCTCCCATTGGTAGCTATCGGCTTCATTGAGTAGGCACAGGCTAAGGCTGCCAGCCCCTTTGCGCGGCCATGCTGCGGGCACCAAACCACCCGTTTGCACCAAGGAGAGCGCCACCATATCGCCCGATGGCGTTTGCTGGCTACCTGTTGCCATGGTGTAGGCTGACGATCGGCTCACCCCCAGAACACAGCGCTCATTACTCAGGGTTTTAATTTCGGCCTGCAAGGGTGTTTGCGGCTCAGGTTGAAAATCAACCCAAGGATGGGCAATGGCACGCCACGCTTCAAGCCGTAAAGCCGGTTCAAACGCTTCTGTTTGGTGGTGTTCTAGCACGCACGCAGGAGAGTTCTTGGGTTCGGGTGGAGCTAATGGAGGCATACCTAAAGATTTTAGGAAGGAAGGCCTTTTTAGATGGCGAAGCTGGGATGCATTCCCGCATCTTGGGACGCATAGCCGCTATTTTTGTAAATAAGCAGTAAATGCCACGCGCATGCGTCCTTATTCCATTCGGTTTTCGCGGGTGTAATGATGCCAATCGGTTGGCGAAAAACCAAAGCGTGCTTTAAAAAGCTTGCTGAAATCTGAGGTGTGGACAAAGCCACAACGCCAAGCGATGGTGCCCACATGCAGGCGTTGGCTTTGTTCAATGGCTAGGCGGGCGCGTTGCAAACGCAGCTCGCGCAGGGTGCCCATCACCGTTTTGCCGTGGGCAGCAAAGGCTTCATATAACCTGGTGCGTGAGCAGCTTGTGCCGTGGGCGATGGTGGCTGCGCCTAGGTGGCTATAGTGGGCATTCTGCTCCATGAAGCGCAGTGCTGCTGCATAGCGGCCAGTATGGAGGTTGGTATGCTGGTCGGGCATATCGCAGGCGAGACCTTGATTGCCGATATTGCGCAGTAAAAGCAACGCAAGCGCGCGCGTGCCTTCTAATAGTCCAGCAAAGTCTTGCGCATCCAAGCCCGTGCTCGCGCTCGATTGCCGAGCCAAACGCCCTACATGCACCAACTGACTACTGAGCATAGGCGCCAATGCGCACTGCTGCGGGCTCAGAAAGATATTGCTGGGTTTGTGCCCTAGGGCTTCCCATACGACGCTGCGCTCTATAGCGATATAGGTTTGGCGCGCATGCTGGCTCCAGCGGTAGGCGCCCTCTTGTCTAGGGTCATAAATACCCAAAGTGCCAGCTTGTGCACGGTGCCCTTGTCCTGGGGTTGAATTGAAATCCAGTTGGCCTGATTCTAAGAACGACAGCACCACCATGTCCTCACCCGGCGGCACATGCTTGGCATTGGTGCGCATCTCATAGGCGGTAGATCGTTTGGTGCCCAAAAAACTGTTTTGCCCTCGAAGTAAAGACCAGGATGCTTCCAACTCCGTGCCAGTCGAAAGCGGCTGCACATCGACCCAATTGTGGGCAATGTCGTGCCAATATGGCAGGCGGATTTGGGGATCGACTTCGTTAGAGTCCCAATGTTCTAACGCGCAATTTGGTGGCGTTGCTGCTGAGGGCATAGGCGCGTGTGCCGAAAGGGGCGCTTACACCCGTGTGACCTTGAGCCATTTCACCGTGCCGCTGACGGTGTGCAGGGCGGTAAAAATTAGCCCGGCTTTGGCATAGCTCTCGCCGCGCTTGGGCACATGGCCCAGTTCGTGGGCGATCAGGCCGGCGATGGTGTCGAACTGTTGCTCGGCATCTTCGGCTTGCAGATTCACTTCAAAATGCTCGGCCACGCGCTCGACCTCGGTATTGCCCGCTACGCGCCAGCTGGCGCCATCGGCCATGGCGTAAATCGCGCCGTCGTTGTCGTCGGTGTCGAATTCGTCCTCAATCTCGCCCACAATTTCTTCCAGCACATCTTCAATGGTGACCAAACCTGCGGTGCGGCCAAACTCATCCACCACCATGGCGAGGTGGTTGCGGCGGCTGCGGAAATCGCGCAGCAGGTCGTTTAGCTTTTTGCTCTCAGGAATAAACACCGCAGGGCGCAGCAGGGTGCGCAAATTCAGCTCGGGCGCGCGTTGCAATTTCAGCAAATCTTTGGCCATCAGAATGCCGATGATGTGCTCGCGCTCGCCTTCATATACCGGAAAACGCGAGTGCGCGGTGTTGATGACTAGGCGCATGAGCGCATCGGGCGCAGCGTCAATGTCGATCAAATCCATGCGCGGCGCGGCCACCATCACCTGCCCCGCTGTCATGTCGGCGATGCGCAGCACGCCTTCTAGCATGGCGCGGCTTTCGGCGCCGATGATGTGGTTGTCCTCGGCCTCGGCCAGGGTTTCGATCAACTCGTCTTTAGAGTCGGGGCCGGGGTGGAGGAGTTCATAGACGCGGCGCAAAAAGCTGCGGCTGTCTTGGTGTGCGGCGGGGGCAGTGCGCCTGCTCGCGCCATTAGGGGTATCGCTCACGAAAGAGATAAAGAGTCGAACAAGCTGCCGAGCATACCGCAAAGCATCTTGCCTGACAGAAAAACTGTGTCACACTCGTGCCTATTTAATGCACGCATAAAGCAAAAAATATGCCTAAACATTTATCTGCCTACCCTTGGCTCGCTATTTTCGTGCTTGGGGGCATCTTGCCCTTAACTGCCCAGGCCGCTGGTCGCGCCGACCAAGCGCAGCCTATGCACATTGAATCGGATTCTCTGCAGTACGAAGACGGTAATCAACGCAGCGTCTTTACGGGATCTGTCAATTTAAAAAAAGGCAGCATCATCATGCGCGGCCTCCGCCTAGAGGTGCGTCAAGATGCTGCTGGCAATCAATTGGGCACGCTGACAGGCAGCGCCCAAGCGCCGGCGTCCTTTCGCCAAAAACGCGAGGGCGGCAATGATGAATATGTAGAGGCGCAGGCTGCCACCATCACCTATAACAGCGCGACGGCCATCGTCACCCTGACGGGGCAGGCACGCTTTACCCGCCTACAGGGCAGTCAGACCATGGATACCGTGACAGGCCAAGTGATTGTTTATAACAGCAACAGCGATATTTTTAGCGTCAATGGCGGTGGTGGTGTCACGGGTTCATCGCAAGCCACAGGCGGCGCTGGCCGTGTGCGCGTTACCCTGAGCACGCGCAGCGGCGCGGATGAAACCGTAGCAGGCAAGCCCACAGACGAACGCGCGCGGATCAAACCCAGCCTGCAACTCGAGAGTGGGAGCGGACAATGAGCCTAGCCAGTGCTGCGCCCCTTGTAGGCCATGATTTGCAGCCTACTGCCGGGCGTTTGGTGGCCAAAGGTCTAAGCAAAAGCTATGGTCAACGCACCGTGGTGCGCGATGCGGGTTTGTCGGTCAGCCGTGGCGAGGTGGTAGGCTTGCTCGGCCCCAATGGTGCGGGCAAAACCACATGGTTCTACATGATCGTGGGGCTGGTACGCGCCGACGCGGGCGAGATTTGGATAGATGGCAAGGCCGCTGCGCATATGCCCATCCACCAGCGCGCGCGTCTGGGGCTGGGCTATTTGCCGCAAGAAAATTCCATCTTCCGCAAGATGACGGTGGAAGAAAACATCCAAGCCGTGCTGGAGCTGCAGCGCAAAGCCGATGGCAGCAGCCTGGGAAAAGCCGAAATCCGCGAGCAGCTGGACAAATTGCTGGCCGATTTCAATATCGAACGCCTGCGCACTGCCGCTGCGCCCTCGCTCTCGGGCGGCGAGCGCCGCCGTGTGGAAATGGCACGCGCACTGGCCACCAACCCGCAATTTATTTTGTTTGATGAACCCTTCGCTGGGGTTGATCCGATTGCGGTGATGGAGATCCAGCGCGTGATTGAATTTTTGAAAGCGCGCAATATTGGCGTGCTCATCACCGACCACAATGTGCGCGAAACCCTAGGCATTTGCGACCACGCCTACATCATCAGCGAAGGCCGCGTACTGACCCACGGCAGCCCTGATGAGATCGTGGCCAACCCCGAAGTGCGCCGCGTGTATTTGGGCGAAAACTTCCGCATGTGAGGCTAGCGATGATGGCAATGGCGCAGGCACTGGTAGTTGCAATGGTGATGGCATGACAAAGTCCCATGTTGCACACTATCTTTTTAATAGCTGCTCAGGCAGGTTTTTCGCCATAGAACGCTGTTTTCATCTTTGAAAATAGGCTTGCAGCATCATGACGGGACTCAAGCTCAAAGCCACGCAAAGCCTGACGCTGACGCCGCAGCTGCAGCAGGCTATCAAATTGCTGGCGCTGTCGAATCTGGAGCTGGAGCAAGAGGTCGAGCGCATGCTCGAAGACAACCCATTCCTAGAGCGCGAAGAGCCCGAACTCAGCGCCGAGGATGAGGCGCAACTCGCGCGCCACCAGGCCGAACTGTATGCAGCGCAAAGCGACAACAACAACAGCGAAAGCAACGACGCCTCCAGCGAAAGCAGCGACAGCGATCTGGCAGGCCAAGTCGATGACTGGGGCGGCGACGGCACCGTCGATGCCAGCATCAGCGAGGGTGAATGGGGCGAAGATGCGCCCAGCAGCCTGACTCCGGGCAGCGGCGCTGCGGATCCTGATTTCGACCCTTTAAGCATCTGCAGTGCTGCCAGCAACCTGTATGCGCACCTGCACCAGCAAGCCCTAGGCCAGCGCCTGACTGATAGCACGCGGGCTGCTTTGTATTTTCTGATCGAATCGCTGAACGAAGAGGGCTACCTTGAGGACTCGCTCGTGCATCTGGCACAGCACTTAGTCGCCGATAGCGCTGACGATGATTTTGAGCAACTTGAAGACATCTTGGCCGAATTCAAAATCGCCCTGCGTTTGCTGCAAAACATGGAACCCGTGGGCGTGGGCGCACGCGACTTGCCCGAATGCCTGAAGCTGCAAATACTGCAATGGCCAGACGACGCCGTGCGCACCCTAGCGCTAGAGATTTGCAGTCACCAGCTTGATTTGCTGGCCAAAAAAGACCCCAAAGCCTTGGCCAAAGCCTGTGCTGCACCCGAATCCGTGGTGCGCCTGGCCATGCAGGGCATAGCCCGCCTAGAGCCCAAACCTGGGCGGCGCTTTGTGCAAACGGGGCGCAATATCATCGTGCCCGATGTCATCGTGAAAGCCAAAGGCCAGGGGCGACAGAAAATTTTCATGGTGCAGCTCAACCGCGAAACCATGCCACGCCTGCGCGTCGATCGCTATTACGCTCAGGCTTTAAAAAATGCACCGGCTGGGGCGGCGCAGCAAAGCCTGCAAGAGGCGCGCAGCTTTGTCAAAAATGTGCAGCAGCGTTTTGACACCATCTTGCGCACCGCTGAGGTCATCGTGCGGCATCAGCACGAATTTCTGCTGCGGGGTGCGCTAGCCATGAAACCCTTGGTGCTCAAGGCCGTGGCCGATGAGCTGGGCATGCACGAATCGACCATCAGCCGCGTGACCACAGCCAAATACCTGGCCACGCCCCAAGGCACTTTTGAGATGAAGTATTTCTTCTCGTCCAGCTTGGGCAGCAACCAGGGCGAGGGCGATGCCTCTAGCACCGCCGTGCGTGCGCATATCCAGCGCATGGTGGATGCCGAAGACAAACGCAAGCCGATATCTGATGGCAAGCTCGCCGATGCTCTGGCGGGGCTGGGCATAGACTGCGCACGCCGCACGGTGGCCAAGTACCGCGAGCAACTACGCATCCCCGCCGTCAGCGAAAGACGCCTGCGTTAAACAGAGGGCTAGGGAACCTCTGCAAAACCCCACTTTTACGCCCAAGCATTGATTATTCAATTGACGGCGCAGCTCAAGTGTAAGAATTTTTGATTTTTGGCCGAGCTTCTACGAATTTAAGAGGGTTTTGTGCCATTTTGTGGCCATTTTTGGGGGATTTCCCCCCTTTTAGGCGCACTTATGCCTGCAAGCCCTGCAGCGGTTTGCGCGCTAGGTACAAATTCACCAGCGCAAATAGCGTGTGCAGCTGCGCCGTGTTTTTCTCCAGTCCTTTGTAGCGTACCTTGCGGTAGCCAAACTGGCATTTGAGCACGCCAAAGGCGTGCTCGACTTTGGCTCTAGCTTTGGCCTTGGCTTTCTCAAATCGGTCTATCGCCCCTTCTACGGGATCTTGCTTGTTGAGCGCTTTGCGCTTGCCCGGGCGCATGGCAATGAAC
>JAMIFN010000091.1:0-20354 GCA_035906235.1 Allobrachymonas sp.
GGCCCCAGCGAAATTCTTGTCATCGCTGACGGCAGCACGCCCGCCGACTGGGTGGCCATGGATTTGTTCAGCCAGGCCGAGCACGACGAGCTGGCGCAAAGCATTTTGCTCAGCCCCGACGCGGCCTATTTGCAGGCCGTGCAAGCGGCGATTGTCCGCCTGCTGCCCACTATGCCGCGCCGCGCCATCATTGAAAAATCGCTGGCCGACCGTGGTTTTTTTGTCCACACCCGCAGCATGGAAGAGGCCTGCGCCATCAGCAACCAAATCGCGCCCGAGCATTTGGAAATATCCAGCACCGCGCCCGAGAAATGGGAGCCACTGCTGAAACACGCAGGCGCGATTTTTATGGGCGCCTACACCAGCGAATCGCTGGGCGACTATTGCGCCGGGCCTAACCATGTGTTGCCCACATCCAGCACCGCACGATTTTCGTCGCCGCTGGGGGTGTATGACTTTCAAAAACGCTCTAGCCTGATTCAAGTATCAGCTGCTGGGGCGCAAAAGCTGGGCGTGATCGCCAGCGAACTGGCCTGGGGCGAAGGCCTGCCCGCCCACGCCCGCGCGGCTGAATTGCGCTTAAACCCTGTGCCACCACTGCGCTCTGCCGCATAAACGGCATGAATGCCCCAAAGCACGCGCCTGAAGACGACGCAGATTGGCTGAGCTATAGCGAAGATTTAGGCGACGGCCGCTTTGCCTCGCGCGTGCGCGTGGCTGGCATACATTGCGCCGCTTGCGCGGGCACCATAGCCCACCACCTGCAGCAAGCGGGGGTGGAAAGCGCCAGCATCAACAGCGCCACAGGGCGCGCGCGTGTGGTTTGGCAAATGGGGCAAACCGAGCCCGCCCGCTGGTTGCCCGCCGCCGAAGCCGCAGGCTATACCTTGGCGCCTGTAGCGGGGGTTGATTGGCTAGAAATCACCCGCGCCGAACGCCGCCGCGCCTTGTGGCGCTGGCTGGTCGCGGGTTTTTGCATGATGCAGGCCATGATGCTGATGTGGCCGCTCTACGGTTTTAGCGGCGATTGGGGCGGCAGCGATATGGACGCGCAAAGCGCCGCGCTCTTGCGCTGGGGCATGTTGATGCTGTCCATTCCCGTCATGCTGTTTTCAGCTGGTGGTTTTTTTCAGGCCGCTTGGCGCGATTTGCGCACAGGCCGCATCAGCATGGATTTGCCCGTGGCACTGGGCATCGCCATTACCTTTGTCGTCAGTTGCCTGGCGACTTTTGCGCCGCAATCGCACTGGGGCAGCCTGCTCTACTTCGATTCGCTGACGATGTTTGTGTTCATCTTGCTCTCAGGCCGCTGGCTAGAAGCGCATTTGCGCGTGCAAACCGCAGGCGCGCTAGACGCCATCAGCACCCAAGCACCGCAGCGCGCCAACCGTGTTTTGGCCGATGGCAGGGTGCAAAACATCCCTTTAAGCCAACTGCAAATTGGCGATACCGTGCGCGTTTTGCCAGGCGAGCTGTTGCCTGCTGATGGCGGGGTTGTGCAAGGCGAGAGCTGGGTCGATGAAGCCCTGCTCACGGGCGAGAGCAAGCCCGTCGCCAAACAAGTGGGCAGCAGCGTAGTGGCGGGCAGCAGCAACCACAGCCAAACCTTGCTGCTGCGCGTCGAAAAAGTGGGCGCAGACACCCGCTACGCGCAGATTGTGGCCTTGATGGAGCGCGCAGCCGAAGAAAAACCACCCCTGATGCAGCTCGCCGACCGCATGGCGCAGCCTTTTTTAGTGGGCGTACTGCTGCTGGCGGCACTGGCCTTTTTTTGGTGGACCAGCCAGGGGCAGCTGGAACGCGGCATCGTCACGGCCATCAATGTGCTCATCATCACCTGCCCCTGCGCCCTGGCACTGGCTGCGCCTGCAGCCTTGCTCTCGGCCACCGCAGCGCTAGCCAAACAAGGCGTGTTGCCACGCAGCATCAGCGCCCTAGAGCGTCTGGCCAAAATCGACACCGCCCTGTTCGACAAAACCGGCACGCTCACGCAAGACCGCATCCGCTTGGCACAGACCCAAGCCTTAGCCGCCATTGATGCCGCCCTAGCCTTAAGCTGGGCGCAGGCGCTGGCTGTGCATTCATTGCACCCAGCCGCGCAAGCGCTGCTGCAAACGCCTTGCGCGGCCACAGCGGTAACAGCCCGCGCTGTGCGCGAAGAAGCAGGCCAAGGTTTGCTCGGGCACATCGACCACGCCGGACAAACCCTAGAGCTGCGCCTAGGGCGCGCCACTTGGTGCGGCTTGGCTGGCGCAGCTAGCAGCACCGAAGTGGGTATGCAGGTCTGGCTTAGCGCGGATGGCCAGCCCATAGCCCGTTTTGCCCTAGAAGAAAACCTGCGCCCCGAAGCCGCCGCCAGTCTGCAAAGCTTGCGCGACCTGGGGCTGCGTTTGGGCTTGCTCTCGGGCGATACGCCCAGTGCCGTGGCGCGCGTGCAAGCCGCATTACCGCCCTTAGACATCAGCCTTGCGGCCTGCACCCCGCAAGACAAATTCGCACATTTGCAAAAGCTGCAAGCCCAAGGCGCACAAGTTCTGATGGTTGGCGACGGCATCAACGACGGCCCCGTGCTGGCGGGTGCGCAAGTGTCCATCGCCATGGCGGGCGCGGCGCCACTGGCGCAGGTGCAGGCTGATGTTCTGCTGCTGCGCCCCGATCTGGCGCTGCTGCCCATGGCCGTGCAGCGCAGCCGCCTAGCCATGCGCGTATTGCGGCAAAACCTGGCTTGGGCGTTGGCCTACAACGCGGTCGCCATTCCCTTGGCTTTTGCTGGCTGGATCACACCTTGGATAGCCAGCGTGGGCATGGCAGCCAGCTCGATTATCGTTTTAACAAACGCGGCGCGTTTACAAAAAAAAACGCAATAAATGCAGTTTTTACACGCCGCCTCGCAACTAATGACCAATAAGTCATTACAATAAAACCCGGATGCTAGCCATCCCCCGCTTTTCCTCCCTGAGCGGGAGCCTTTTAAACAGGCTTTATTGCCCCAGAATTTTCTGGGGCTTTTTTGTGTCTGGCTTGCTTGGGTTTGACTGGCCATTGCCCCAACAACATGGCCGCCACGACCAGCATCGCCCCCAGCAAAGCCCAGCCCTGCAACTGCTCGCCCAACCAGGCGTAGGCAAATACGGCGGCAAAGACAGGCTCTAGGCCGTAAATCAAAGCGCTTTGCACCGCCGGCACATAGCGTTGCGCCCAAATTTGCATGGCTGGCGCCAACGCACTGGCGAACAGCAGCAAGTACAGCAAGGTGGCGATCTGCCCCCCGTTCAGGCGCTGCACATGGGGCAGCAGCCATGCCAGCTCGCCTTTGGCACCCAATAAAAAGCAGGCACACAGCCCCATCACCAAACCCTGCAAAGCCGTCAAAGGCAGCAGACGCAAAGGCTGCGCAGCATGGCGCCTGGCGCTCACCTCCAAAAGCAAGATATACACCGCATAGCACAGCATGGCTACGGCTGTGTAGCTATCGCCAGCATTCCACGGTGCCTGCGCGTAAAACAAGCCGTACATCCCCAACCCGGCCAGCCCGCAAGCCCACAGCAAACGCCCATTGAGGCGCTGCCCCAAGACGACGGCAAAAATCGGTACGGCCAGCACATTCAGCCCCGTGATAAAGGCATTGCGATTGGCACTGGTACGGGCTATGCCCTCGGTTTGCAAGTAAAACGCCGCAAACAGTACTGCACCCAAAATCAAGCCCCAGCGCCATTCTGCCGTGCGCACACCGCGCAGCCCAGGCAGCAACAGCAGCCCCGCACCGCCATAGCGTAGCAAGGTCATTTCCAAAGCGCTCAAATGCTCGGTCAAGCCCTTGAGCAAAGGGAAAGTACTGCCCCAGATGGCGCACATCAGCACCAGCACCATGGCGGCCAACACAGGCAAGTGCTGGCGCTGACGCACGCCCTGCGAAGTTGACTCATATACGGCCATTGAATACTCTTAATTTCATAGCTGCCCAGGCAGGTTTTCTGGCCTTATTTAGCTATTTGAAGCAAAAAAAACCACGCCCGCAGGGTTTAGGACTGCGGTGCCAAGGCGAAAGACAGCACGATCTGTGCTCCCAGCACCGCAGGGGTATCGCTACCCTTATCGCTACCCTTATCGCTGCCCTTATCGCTGCCTGCATCGGCTGATGCTGCTGGCGCGGGCAGAATGTTGCTGATTTCTAAGCGGGCATGGTGTTCGTCGGCAATTTTTTTGACCACCGCCAGACCCAAGCCCGTGCCTTTGGCCTTGGTGGTGATATAGGGCTCAAACGCGCGCTGCAAAATGGCGGGCGCAAAACCTGCACCGTTGTCGCGCACCAGTAAACGCACGCGCTCGCCGCTGCTGCTGATGCTCGCTTGCACCTGCACTTGGGCGGGGCGAAGGGTCTCGTTGCCCACGGTTTGGCCTGCGCTATCGTTCCGCGCTTGCGCGGCATCTTGCGCGTTCTGCACCAAGTTATGCACCACCTGGCGCAGTTGCTGGGCATCGCCCATGATGGCTGGCAAGTTAGCAGCAATATCCCACTGCACCGGCACGACTGCATGGGCATAGAGCTGCGCCATATCGCCAAGCAAAGCGCCTAAATCAGTAGCTTGCAATTGGGCGCTGGGCAAGCGGGCATATTCGCTGAATTCATTGACCAAGCGTTTGAGTGCCGCCACCTGGTTCACGATAGTGCCTACCGATTTGCGCAGCAATTGCGCGTCTGCGCCTTCAAGCTTGTTGACCAACTTCATCTCTAGCCGCTCGGCCGAGAGCTGAATGGGCGTGAGCGGGTTTTTGATTTCATGCGCCAAACGCCTAGCCACATCCGCCCAGGCCTGACTGCGTTGCGCTGAAACCGTGGCTGAAATATCGTCCAACACCAGTAAATGCCGCCCCAATGCTGGGCGCAAAGCCCCTTGCTGCAAAGCCTCAGGCCAGGGCGTAAACCCCGACTCTTGCGCCTCAGCGCGCCCAGGCAACAACACCCCACGCGCCAAAATCGTGCGCGCTTGTTGCGCCGCAGCCCCGTACTCAGGCACCACGCCTTCGGCTGCATCTTGCAGAACAAAGGTTTTTTCCCAGTGCTCTGCCGGCGCCGCGCCATTAGCCCCTTCATCGGCTTGCGCCATAAACAGGGCGCGGGCTTTTTCGGCCAGCTCAGCCATATGCGGCACAGCCGCCAAAGCCTGGCCGATATAGGCCGCCACAGGTTCGCGCAAGACCCGTGTAGCGCCCGCATTGACCGAGACGATCTGCCCTGCACCATCGAGCACAATAACCCCAGAAGACTGGTGATCCAAAATGGTTTGCAAGTAAGTGTGCGCCTCTTCCAGCGCCAGCATAGAGCGACGCTTCTGCACCTGCGCAGCAGCCAATTGCTGCGTCATTTGCGCAAAGGCCTGGGTCAAATCCCCCAACTCATCACCAGCCTTCATCAGGCGTGCGGCCGCCGCTTGGCCTTGTAAATCGCCCGCCGCCACCTTGGCCACACCTGCGCTCAGCAGCATCAGCGGGCGCATCAGGCGACCACTCAAAATCACCGCTAGCAAAATCGCGGCGAACACCGCCAAAATCAAACTCAGGCTCAGCGTACCCACATACATGCTGCGCAAACCCTCGCGGGCTAGGGCGCGTTCTTGGTATTCGCGATAGGCGTTTTGCACCTGCAGCGCATTGCGCATCAAATCCGCCGGCACCACCTGCACCACATGCAGCAAACGCCCCTGGCCACTACCCAGGCTAAAACTGCCTACCCGCAAACGCGCCCATAGATGGATGCGCCCCGGCACCGCTGCACCAGCCTCGGGGTCATCTAAACCTTCGATCGTGGTGGTGTAGCCGCGCAGCGCCAGTTCTTGCAAGACCGCAGCATCCGCCCCCTGCGGCGCCAACTCAAAGCGCGAAGCGCCACTGCTGGCAAGCAAACGCCCTTGCGTATTCCAGACCTGCACATCTTCAGCGCGCAACTGTTCGCGAAAGCGCTCCAGCCCCGAGCCATAGATCGGCACCTCACTCCAGTCGCTGCTGGCCACACGCGCCTGCGTAATTAAATCCAAGGTCAAGTTGTCCAGCGTCGCGGTGCCCAAATTCAGCCCAGCCTGCAGCGCGCCTTCAACGCGCTGATCAAACCAGCTTTCAATCGAACGCACCACAAATTGGTAGGACACCACATACATCACCAAACCCGGTAGCAGGCCGACCAAGGCAAAAGTCATGGCCAGTTTGAGCATCAGGCGGGCACCAAATTTGCCTTTGCGCAGGCTGCGCCATAGGTGAAAAATGACCCCCATAATCACCAGCAGCAGCACCACCCCCACGCCGATATTGACCGCCATCAATGCGGTGTAGTAGCGCTCGTACAGGGCTTGGTTATGGCTAACGACCAGCAGCAAAAAAAGCAGCACACCCAAAGTGGCCAGCCCAGCTACCGCCGTGATCGCCACGACAAAGGGCAGACTGCGCAGGCCTTGCCCCAGTTGCAGTACCCAACGGGCATAGGCAGGCGGTACGGGCGGGAGTGTTTGCATGCAAAGAAAAAGCGCGCAACTTACGGTGCAGGCAACGCCGCACCCGTCACTGGCCGGGTGTTGGCGTCTGCTTCGATCTTCCAGTCGCTTTGCGCGTCTAGGCCGATTTGGAAAGGACGCGGCAATTGGCTCAAATCCAAATAAAAACGGAAGTTGATGTTGTAGCGCTCACTATTGCCGACGGCACTGCTATCGGCAATGCGCCAACTGCCGATATTGCGCACCGCCGCCAAAGCCTCTTCTTGGCTATTGAAATTCAGATTCAAATTGATGTCGGCGGCCTCGCGTGCCGCGCCGCTTTGCACGGCCACGCGCCAACGGCGTGTTAAGGGCGCATAGGACAGGCGCATGCTGCGCCGCGCGGTTTTGACCTCTTCGTCCCACCAATACCAGCGGTCACGCCGAATATTCGCCTCGGCCACAAAATGCA
This sequence comes from Allobrachymonas sp., assembly GCA_035906235.1. Lineage (GTDB taxonomy): Bacteria > Pseudomonadota > Gammaproteobacteria > Burkholderiales > Burkholderiaceae_C > JAMIFN01. The sequence goes on from JAMIFN010000091.1 coordinate 6,937, forward strand.
GGGGAACGCCCTTGCTCAGGGCGTCTTGCAAGGCTGCGCCGAGTTTAAAACTGACCCCCGCGTCTAGCTGCAAGCCCTCTTTACTCTGGCGCACCTGCAGCTGGCGGATCTCAGCGCCGCGGTTTTCTTGCGCCTGCGCTGGGCTTGGCAGGCACAGGGCGGCTAGTGCGTAGCACAGGACGAGGAGCAGCGCCCCTTTCATGCGGCGCAGCTGGGGCTGCAGCCACAGACGCAGCTGCACCCAGCGCTGCAGGGGCAGCAGCTTGGTGTTTTTCCAGCAAGGCGTAGTAGAAACCATCGTGGGCAGCAGCGTGTATCCAAGCAAAATCAGCTTGATCTAAATCAGGCTCTCGATTGTCAGATATTCGGGTTTGCCCACCCCTATTTCGGGGGAATAAATGTCCTGGGGATGGCAAAAGCGCGGCATTTTTGTTGCGCTCAAGGAACGCCTGCACCAGCTTATGCCCCTCGGCCCTGAACACCGAACACGCGCAATAGAGCAAACGCCCACCCACCGGCAGCAGGGCCCAATTGGTCTGCAAAAGCTGCGCCTGCAGGCGCGACAATTGCCCCACATCGGTCTCGCGCCGCAACCAGCGCACATCGGGGTGACGGCGCACGATGCCCGAGGCCGAACAAGGCGCATCCAGCAAAATCGCGTCAAACTGCTGCCCCGCCTGCGCGGCCTCTTGGGCAAAGCGCAGGGCATCCATCACCTGCACTTCTGCGCTGCGCTGCTCACCTGCCACCTGCAGGCGTTGCAGATTTTCATGAATGCGCTCGGCACGCACGGCATCCAGCTCCACTGCCGTCACGGTGATGGCCTGCTGCTGACGGTGGGCGTATTCCAGCAAGTGCGCGGTTTTGCCGCCAGGCGCGGCGCAGGCATCGAGCACACGCAGCGGGCGCTCCGCTGGCACAGGCAAACCCTGCAACAACAAAGGCGCAGCCAGCTGCGCCGCCGCGTCTTGTACCGAAAACCAGCCTGCCGCATAGCCCGGCAACTGCGTCACATCGCCGTGGCGCGCCAATTCCACCCCCACCTCGCCCAGGGTCTGCGCCTCCACACCCGCAGCCTGCAACTGCGCCAAATAGGCATCGCGGCTGATGTGTACGGTATTCACGCGCAATTGCAGCGGCGCGCTTTGGTTGCCGCCCGTGGCGATTTCGCGCCAGCTTTGCGGATAGTCTTGCTGCAAGCGATGCAACCACCAGCTGGGGTAATTCCACTGCGCCACCGGCAGGCGCTCGGTCAATTTCATCAACGCCATTTGTTCGCGCAAAAAACGGCGCAGGCAGGCGTTGATAAAGCCCGCTTGAAATGCCGTGTCTTCGCTGGCCTTGGCCGCTTGCACGGTTTCATTGAGCAAAGTATGGGGTGCGTAAGGCGGCGGCTCTTGCACCAACAGCGCCAAAGCACTGGTCAGCAAAGCATCGGCCAGCGGTGGTGGCGGCTTGGCCGCCAGCTCGGCGCATAAAGCCTGCGCCCGTCCCCAATGGCGCAACACGCTAAAGCCCAGCGCCTGCACACCAGGGCGCAGCGCATCGGGCGTATCGGCCACGGCCTGCTGCCAGCTTTGCCCCGTGTGAACCCGCAGCATCACAGGCGCCAGCGCCTGCATCAAAGCGGCCAAACTTTGGCCACGCGCGGCAGGGCTGGACGGAGCAGAAGCGCCAGCATCGGCGTCAGAGGGGGATGTGTTCATACTTAGATTTTAATAGCTACTCAGGCAGGTTTTTCGGCCTAAAAGCCCAAAAACACCCTGAAAAACGGCTTTTTTTAGTGCCCCGATTTGCCGCTAATATAGCCCCCCTTATGACTGCCGCTGACATGACTTCTTCCGCCTTTATCCCCGCCCCCACCCTAGACGCTGCCAGCGTGGCACGCCAAATCATCGCCACCCTGGCCAGCGATATTGCCGCCAGCGCCGCGCAGGTAAATGCGGCCGTGGCGCTGCTAGACGGCGGCGCCACCGTGCCCTTTATCGCCCGCTACCGCAAAGAGGCCACGGGCGGGCTAGACGACACGCAGCTGCGCACCCTGGACGAGCGTTTGGTTTATCTGCGCGAATTGGCGCAGCGGCGCGAAGCCGTGCTAGCCAGCATTGCCGAGCAAGGCAAGCTGACGCAGGCGCTGGCGGCAAAAATTCTGGCTGCTGCCAGCAAGCAAGAGGTGGAAGACCTGTATCTGCCCTATAAACAAAAACGCCGCACCAAAGGGCAAATCGCCATCGAAGCGGGCATAGAGCCGCTAGCCGACAAACTGTTTGCCGAACCCACGCTGAATCCTCAAACCGAGGCCGAGGCCTTTGTGTTGCCCGAAAAGACCGAAGCCGGCGATGACTTCAGCACCGTGATGGCGGTGCTAGACGGCGTGCGCGACATCTTGAGCGAACGCTGGGCACAGGACGCTGCGCTGGTGCAAATGCTGCGCGAATGGCTTTGGCAAGAAGCCGACTTTTGCAGCAAGAAAACCGACAAAGCCAATGAAAACGATGCCGAAGTCGCCAAATTCCGCGATTATTTTGATTACCGCGAACCCGTAAGCCGCGTGCCCTCGCACCGCGCCTTAGCCGTATTCCGTGGCCGTGGGCTAGAATTTTTAAGCGCCAATTTGCAACTGCCCGCCGATCCATCGCTGACGGAATTGGAGGCGAATAAAGCCGCCAACGCCCTGGCCGAAGGCCGCATTGCCCGCCAGCTGAACTGGAGCCACCAAGCGCGCGCGGCTGATGACTTGCTGCGCAAAGCCGTAAGCTGGACTTGGAAAGTGAAACTCAGCCTCAGCCTAGAGCGCGATTTGTTTCAGCGCCTGCGCGATGCGGCGGAAGACACCGCCATCAAAGTTTTTGCCGCCAATATGCGCGATTTGCTGCTGGCCGCCCCTGCGGGGCAAAAAGCCGTGATGGGCTTAGACCCCGGCATACGCACGGGCGTCAAAGTCGCCGTAGTCGATGCCACGGGCAAGCTACTGGATACCGCCACCGTCTACCCGCACGAGCCGCGCCGCGACTGGAACGGCAGCCTGATGACCCTGGCCGCCCTGTGCCAAAAACACGGCGTGGCGCTGATCGCCATCGGCAACGGCACCGCCAGCCGCGAAACCGACAAACTGGCGGGCGAAGCCATCGCCCTGCTCGCCAAAAACGAGCTAGCCATCAGCAAAGTGGTGGTCAGCGAAGCGGGCGCTTCCGTGTACTCGGCCAGCGAATTTGCAGCCAAAGAATTCCCCGATTTAGATGTCTCGCTGCGCGGCGCGGTCAGCATCGCCCGCCGCCTGCAAGACCCGCTGGCCGAGCTGGTCAAAATCGACCCCAAATCCATAGGCGTAGGCCAATACCAGCACGATGTGAACCAAAGCCAGCTGGCCAAATCGCTGGACGCCGTGGTGGAAGACTGCGTGAATGCCGTGGGCGTGGATTTGAACACCGCCTCTGCGCCGCTGCTGGCGCGGGTTTCGGGCTTAACACCCACCACCGCCCGCAGCGTGGTGAACTGGCGCGAGGCCAACGGCGCTTTTGCCAGCCGCGCCGATTTGCTCAAAGTCACCGGCTTTGGCCCCAAAACCTTTGAACAAGCCGCAGGCTTTTTGCGCATCAGAGGTGGCAGCAACCCGCTGGACATGACGGGCGTACACCCCGAAACCTACGCCGTGGTCGAGCGCATCATCGAAAAAACGGGCAAACCCGTGGCCGAGCTAATGGGGCGCGTGGACACGCTCAAAACCCTCAGCCCGCAATTGTTTGCGGGCGAGCAATTTGGCGTGATTACCGTCCAAGACATCTTGGCCGAGCTGGAAAAGCCCGGGCGCGACCCACGCCCTGATTTTGTCGTGGCACGGTTTAACGAGGGCGTCGAAGATATTGCCGATTTACGCGCTGGCATGGTGCTAGAAGGCACGGTCAGCAATGTCGCCGCCTTTGGCGCTTTTGTGGATATCGGCGTGCACCAAGACGGGCTGGTGCATGTCAGCCAACTGGCACGCAAATTTGTCGAAGACGCACGCGAAATCGTCAAAACCGGCCAGATTGTGAAAGTCAAAGTGCTGGAAGTGGACGCGCCACGCAAACGCATCAGCCTCAGCATGCTGCTGGATGCCGAAGTGGGCAAATCCACGCGGCAAGATGCGGGAGCGGGCGGCAACGGGGCTGGCAATGGCGGCGGTAAAGGTGGCGGTAAAGGTGGCTTTAACCGCCACGCCCCGCGCCAACACCACGAAGCGCCCAAAGGCAACAGCGCCATGATGGATGCGTTTGCGAAGTTGAAGCGCTGAGCGTAGGTCTGGCTTGCGCAGGGCAGAATTCAAGGGCAGCACCAGTTTTTTTGTCGGGCTAAAGCCCAGTCTAGCCCGGCCTAGGCCTGCCCCTGCCTAAAAAGAGAGGGCTTGCGCTGCAATATCGGACTTTTGCCATCAAAAAAGTGAGCTACTCAGGCAGGTTTTACGGCGAAAACTTCCAAAAACATACCTAGAATTCCGCTTTGCCGCTGACTTGGGTGCCCATTGTGCCAATACTGAGACAATTACATCAAATTTGGCATTTATATGCCAAATTATCCCACCACAAGACTAATCTAAGGCCAGTAAATCATAGGCAGCGCGCAGGCGTTGGGCATCGCGCCCCCAGCGCCGGTCTGTGGGCAGGTGCCGCAGCCAAGCCATGCGCGCCAGGGTGCTGGCCAGGTTTTGGCGCAATGACGCGGGCGCTTGCGCCAACCAGTTTTGCCACAGATGGCGGGCGGCATCTAGGCTTTTGAGGGCATCGACCTCGCGCAAATACAGGGCGGTGGAGTGCTGGTAGGCCAGCACATCGCGCAGCTGGCACAGCGCCAGTGGCAGGGCGCTGCTGGGGTCGTCTTCAAAATCGATGGCCCCCAGCTGCCCGTCGGCGCAGCGCACGATATTGCGCGCAAAGGCTTGGCTCAGGCATTGGCCTTGGCTGTGGATTTGGGCAAGAAAGCTGAGGCCTTCTAGCCACAAATCCAATACGCCCTGCGCCTGCTCGGTTTGGGCGGCGTAGGCTATTTCCGCATCCAAACTGGCGCAGTGCTGCCCAGCAGCCCCAAGGTGAGTCATGACAAAGCCTTGCGGCATAACGGCCAGCACCTGCGGCACGCGCACCCCTGCTGCTGCCAGGCTGCGCAGACGCTGCACCTCGGTGGCTATGGCGGCCTGCCCACCCAAATTGGGCACGGGGCGCAGGGCGGGCATGCGGCTAAGGCGGGCAATCAAGCCCAAGACGCGGTAGCCCCACATGCCGTGGCGGGCGCCAGCTTTTTTCAACCACACCTGCGTGGCGTCGCCTAGGCGGTAAGAGACGACGAGCCCCTGTTGCAGCGGCAGTTGTTGGGCTAAAAAATGGGCAGGAGATGCATCCACAGGCGGCTGCGAATAAAGGACAGAAACAAGAAATGCAGGCGAAAGGACAGCAATAATTGAGCAAAAAAACAAACGCTGGCATCGCGGCCAGCCTTTGCAAAAACCGATTGGGATGCGGCTAAGGCTGTGCCCGCACGGTATCGCTTGGGGCCGCCTCGGTGCGCACCATTCTGCTACTTGCTTCCTATCAGCTGAATTTCGATGCGGCGATCGGGCTGCAAACAGTCAATCAGGGCTTTTCTGGGCAGGGTACTGGGGCACTGCTCTGGCGTTGTAACGGGTTTGAGTTTACCCAAGCCCGCTACGCTGATTTGCTCGACTGGCACTTGTTGGCTTTGCAGATAGCTGCGCACGGTTTCTGCCCGCGCCTGGCTCAGGCGCAAATTGTAGGCTTCGCTGCCCAAGCGGTCGGTAAAGCCGATGATGTGGACGCTTTCGATTTTTTTCCAAGTTTTTAGCGTCTGCGCGAGATCTTCAATTTTTTTACGGCCTTCGGGTAAAAGATCCGTCCCCCCAGATCGATCGAAGTAAAAATATCCATCGGCGTCGATGCGTAGCTGCTCTCGTACCAGCGGGGCTGGGGGCGGCGCACAGGCCGCAATTTGTTTTTTCGCTTCGTCCACAGCACATTGCGCGACCTGAAGGTAGGGCGCTGCGGCTCTGCGGCCAAAGCGATTGAGTTCATGCGTGGCGCGTGCCAGTTGCACCTCGGCACAGGCTAGGTTTTGCGCGCCGCACTTGGCGCCATGTTGGGTTTGCAGGTCTTTCAGATGGGCTTGCAAATCGGGGCGCAAACTGACGGCCATACTAGAGCCGTAGCGCGGGGCAGCGCTTTTGTCTGCTTCTAGTACTGACAGCAGCTGTTCGGCTTCTTGCTGCGCCTGGCCGGCAAAGCCACTTCTGTCGTTTTCGCTTTGCGCCGTAGTGGCCGCAACCAACCAGCATTGGGCTTTTTCCCAGTTGTAATTGCCTGCCCCCAAGCCTGCACCTTGCAAAGCCTGCAGGCGATTTTGCGCGTTAACCAAACCGCCAGTCTGCGCCGCTGGAGCAGCCTGCACGCTAGCTGCTGCCAATACGCTAGCGCCTGCTATCCACCCCGCAACGAGCCGCGTCAGCCGGCTGCGGCATGGCTTGTTTTGTGTGTGCTTCATCATGGCTGGCTCCCCGCTTTTGCTTTTTCGTCGCCTGTTTTAAACAGGTCTTCATCAAACTTCCAGCGCATGCCCAGATACCAACCTTTGCCTGTGTAGTCAAAGCCTGTATCTTTAGCCGCATCACCAGTGAAACCTGTGAGGTTATAGCCAGCAACGGCCATCAGGTTTTCACGCACGATATAAGCCACTTCTGGCCCCCAAGCGTATTGCCGCGATTTCAAGCCACCGCCTGGCCCGCCATGGAGGATATTGAAGTTAACGCCCACCGTCCAGCGGTCGCTGACATCGTATTTGATGCGCCCACCCAGTAGCATGGCGCTCCATTTGCTACCCACCAAGGTGCTGCCGCTGCCTGTCATCCCGGGTAAAACTTCGTCCACGCGTTTGTAGGCCATGCGCCCACTCAGCCACCATGGGCGGCTGGGGTGGTAGTTCAGGTGCATAGACATGATGCCAACATCGCGTTTGGGTACCACGGCCACTGTAGCGGTCGCACCAGCGCTATTGCGTTCGCTGCGTAATTCCACCATGCCTAGGGCGTCAAAGCGGTTATTGTCCACAGGGCGATAGGCTGATCCGATTTGCAAACGGTTTTGCTGCGTATTGCCACCCGCGTCGTAGTGCACGATGCTGGAGTATTCACGCGCCATCAGCGACCAGTCTTGATTGAGTTTGGCGGCCACACCCAGGGTCGTGAGGTAATTGGTGGCCTGGTTGTCGTCGCGCCATTCAATCCGACCCGAGGTTTTGAACACTTTATTTGGCGTGTATTCAACGCCCAAGCCCAGCGCTTTGGTCGTGTTGGCGGGCAAGGTGGTGGCCGTACCGCTGCTGTCAACCACGGCGGTGGATTTGGTGCTGGCGATCTCAACATTGGTGAGCACGCGCACACCCTCCGCCACATTAAAGCCGTTGCGCAAGCCCACGGCGTGCTGCACTTCGCGACCATTGCTGGCGTCACGCAGACGGTATTCGCTAAATAGGTGGCCGTCGCGCATGTATTCGGTATCCACGCCGAAGGTGGTGAGACTGGTTTTATTGCCTACGCCTTGCCCGTTGAGTCCGCTGAATGCGTAGCCGCGTTCATGCCGCACATACAGGCGCGTCATGTCGTAAGGACGATATTCCGCACCTAAGGCATACAGATTGGACGAGCCGCCACCGCTGACCTTATCGCGCCCAGCCTCGCCAAAAACGCTGAATTTGTCGTTAATGTCGTATTTGCTGCGCACAAACAGCCCCGTATTGGTCACAGTGTTGCCCGCACCCGCTGGGGTGTAAGGACCATTGCCGCAGGCCGTTGTCCCCAAGCCGTTATAGACACTGTCGCTGCCATTAGGGTTGAGGCCAAAGCCTGCGTTGTTAAAGCCGTCATAACCCGCAATGCCACCAGAATACAAGCTGTAGCTGCAATTACTGCCCAATTGATTCAGGCTGGCGACATCTTGGCGGGCGTAGCGCAAGCCGCCGCCCACCGTCCAGCCCTGGCGCACCTGGTAATCGGCCGTTAGCTCAGCGCCTACCGCCTTGCTTTTGGCCACCGTTGCTGTGCCCTCTTGCTGGCTTTGACGCAAATCTGCGCCCAGCACCAAATCTTTGCTGGCCTGCACCGTGGCGCGCACGCCGGCCTCGCTACGGCCATCGGCTATCGGCGAATTGGGGTTATGAAAACCCACATCCGATTTACCCATATGGGCGGTGACGCCGACGGTGTCGTTTTGGTAATTAGCCTCGACACGCGCTGCGCTGCCCTTGTCACCCACATTGCCCGCTAAGCCATAGGTACCCGCACTGGGCACACCCTTACTCTGGGCGATTTCCGCCTTCAGTCGCAGCCCTTGAGCCACTTCGACCTCTGCCATTACACCCGCAACACGATAGGCGGATTGGGGGTTGTTGTCTTTGGCAACGCTGGCGCCCACGCTCATTTGGTCTGAAATTTTAAGGATGGCATCCGCACCTGCAGTGGCGTAGCGCTGGCCATTTCCATCAACTTCATAGGTCACGCGAATGGACACGGGGTTGCCATTGCTATCGACACTGGGCACAGGGGCGCGGAACATCAGCCGACCACTGAAAATTTCGAACTCGTAATCGCTAAAGCGCGTCAGCGGGGTGGATTTCAAAATCACTCCGGGCTGATTGCGATCGCGCACCAGTAGTTCGACTTGTTCAGAGCCTTTGATGCCATTGCCGCTGGGCAGGCTGTAGGGGCCAGACATACCAGCGCCACGGATTTCCGTCACCACCTGGCGCGTGCTGTCGTAGGCGACCCACACATTCCCGCGCACTGCGCCTTCTTCGTAATGCCCCTTAACCCCCGTCAGGCTGCGGTTGTAATTGGACAAAGCGAAATCACCCGAGCTGCTGCTGGTGCTGTAGTCGCCCCACATGGCGTAGTTGCGCCCACGGTCCACGCGCACATACAGTTTGCTGGCGCTTTGCGCATCAATGCCCCGTGTGCTGGAATCGCCATAGATGGGGTACATGGCATCGGGGTCGATGTCCTGAAACAAACGCCCGTTGTGCGTGTCTTTATCCGAATCGTAGGACAGGGTCAACAGGTCTTTTCCGCTGATCATGCCTTTCAAGTACAAAGCAGCTCGGGCACCCAAATACCCATCATTGCCATTGCCAAACTCTTTGCGCCAGTTTTTGATTTCTTGTTCAAAAGCATCGCCGTCTTTGGCTCGGTCTATCGCCAAGGGGCTGTCTTTATAGCCGCGCAGCGATACCTCTACCATACCCACAGCAAACAGTTCGTTCTGTTCGGGCAAGGCAGAGATTTTTGCCACTACGCTACGCCCAGCCACGCTGGCACGCACGGTGACATCACCCGGCTGCAAGGGAGCCAGCACTTTAAAGCGCAGTTTGCCGCCCTCTACCTTGGCTTGTTTACTAGGCTGAACGCGGCTGCCGTCCATTTTGTCGATATTCACATCATTGGCACCTTCGCCCGCCAACAAAATCCGCCCACCACCACTGGCCTCCAGTGAAATGTCGGCCTTGATATCCAAGGGCTGCCCCTTTTCGTCTAAAACCGTCAACTCCATCGCGATCGTTGTGCGGCCATCAGCCGGGATCATCGTACCCGCCGTTTGCAAGCGCAGCTCGCGCACCGTGCTATCTGTCATGGCGGCAAAACTGGTGTAAGCCAAGGGCGCTTCACTCATGCCGCGCGTTTGCTGCGCAATGTCTTTGCTGCTAACGATTTGGGAATTGGAGCCGGCTGTCGGAGTCGTAGCTTGGGCATGCACCTGTGTCGCCAGCCCTAAGCACAAGGTGCCCAAGGCCAAAGACAGGGCGCTGAGTTGGGGTTTGCTGCTGCGTACAGTCATCACGGACTCGATCTTTGAGGCTTGCGCCTTAGCCAAAAATGGGCGCACAGAGGTCAGGGTCTTCATAGCTCTATCCTCCTCTTATTGCGCCCGTGGGGCGGTGGTGCTGGCAGGGCTGCTGAGCACAGCGCTAGGCGTGCTCGGTAGGTTGGACGACACTGGCGTGGCGCTTTGCTCTTGCCCCAGCTGTAAATCCGCTTCGGGCATGGCGCTGCGACGGGCTTTGACGGCATCCAACGCAGCTGGTGAGCAGCCTGCCAAGATGAAGTCAGCACGGTGCAGTTCGCCGTTTTTGACATCGGCAAAGATGCTGCTGCCATCGCCCGCATTTTGGTTGCTAGATGGCACCAAACCGCTGCAGCCTTGTGCGGGTAAGGTTTTCTTATCCACGCGCAGCACATGCGTTTTCGGCGTAACCGGGCAAATGCTGTATTTGCCTTCCGCATCGGTAATCGCGTATGCACCAGTTTCCATCACCAGCCGCACACCTGGTACACCCAACTCGACATTCTCAGGCGTGTTGTTTTGCATGCGGTCGCCATCGCTGTCCACATAGACCTTGCCAATCAAGCACGCATCATTGCCCAGCACGCCACCTTTGACACGCACCGTGACTTTGTCGCTAGCCAGATTAGGCTGGCCAGGCAGACCCACACGCACCGTATTGGTACCGCCGCCTTGGGCTGCGCCCACGCCAGCGCGCATGTAGTAAGTTAGCGTCACCTCTTGACCCAAAGCCACCACACCCGGCACTGTGACCGTAAAGCTGCGTTGGCCTGGGAGGCGTACGGGAACGACACCTTGCTTGCTTGCTCCAATTTGCAGCACTGTCGTGCCATCAATCAGGCTAAAGCCCATAGGTGGTTCATCGGTAATCGTCAGCCCATTCACAGGCGATGTACCATTGTTTTTCACGCGGATGGTGTAGTGCAGCGAGTCGCCCACTTCTACGCTATTGGTCGAAGCTGTTTTTGCCACTTGTAAGCGACCATTCACATTCAATGGATCCAGCGGAATGTGGTTATTCACCACTTCTGGCGCCCCTGCAAAGCTCGCAAAGTTCAATTGCAGGTAATAGCGTGTTCCAGGCAAACCATTTACACCAACCCCAGGGGCTGTACTTTGCGCTTGCATGTGGTTGACTCCTGGGCCGACCGGCAAGACACCTTGTGCAGGCGCTACGCCTCCTGCAGTTGCCACTGGCGGTAAGTAGCTTGCAGGATTCTGCACTTGCAAGGTGTAAATGCCCGTTGGCGCCGTCGGTAGGAGCAAGAATTGGTAAAGGCCATCAGCCACGGTAACATAGGTCGCACTAGCAGCCCCACCTACCAAATGGAGCGCTGAATTAAACCCAGCCGGGCCAACGATCGTTACTGTGGCGCCTGTGATCGGCTGCCGCGTCACTGAGTCATACACTACCCCTGAAGGGTCCAAAGGTAAGTTTTGCTCTACGGTGTTATCACCTGAGTAAACCGTAACATTGGTAATGGCCGCACCAAATGCCACACTCCCCGTCGTTGGTGTTATCAGCTGGTTTTGCCCCGTGGATAGTTGTCCGCCAGCGGTCTGGGGAGCTTGATTAAATGGTGTACCCAAAATAGGTCCCATCGCAGGCGTACGGAACGAAACTTGGTAACCAGCGCCCGCCTCTACCCCAGCGAAGACGTAACTGCCGTCGCTGGCGGTCTGGGTTTGAGCAAGCTCAGTTACCGCTCCAGCCACATTTCGGCTAAGCACGGCAATATACCCATCTAAAGGCGAGTCAGTGCCGCCGAACACGCGGTTGCGATCACGATCGAAATAGGCTTTACCCGAAATTTGGCCTTTGGCACCTGTAGTGACTGTTACCGTAACCGTAGCAGTAGCGCAATTGGTTCCGCTAGGCAATTCGCACACTTGGTACGCCAAGGGGTAGCTGCCCGCAGGGGTATTAGGATCGACCGTCACCTCGCCCGTGCCAGTATTCAAATGAATACCACTAGGCCAAGTGGCACTGGTGCTGATGCTGCCATTGCCGCCAAGGGTCACAGGGTTGCCATTGATGAGGTCGTTACCGACCACAGTCGGCACAGCCACACCACCAGCAGGCGGCACCGTGCCGCTATCGGGTTGTGCGTTTATCGTGCCGGCACTTACTGTGATCGTCACTGCAGCGGTTGTGCAATTGCTTGGGTTCAACTTTTCACACAACTGGTACTGCTGCGCATAGACCCCAGACGGAGTGCCTGCATCTACTGTTACCTGGCCTGTTGTCGGATCTAGGTGAATATTACCTGGCCATGGGTTCGCAGGGTCGGGGACAGCCGTGGCATTGACGCCAATCACTGCTGGATTTCCACCGACCGCGTCGTTAGCGGCTACATTCGGTACAGCCACACCACCTGTGACAGATGGCACCGTGGCGCTATCGGGCTGCGCTTGCAGAGCACTAGGTTTAACCGAGACGGTTACCGTAGATTGCGCACAGTTGCTAGCATTCGCCAATTCACACAGACGGTAAGGCAAGGTGTAGACCCCGGCTGCGGTATTAGGCGCAACACTCACTTCACCAGTCGTCAGATTCAGGGCGAAGGCTGATGGCCAAACACCACTGACTGAAACTTGGACATTGCCGCCCAAGTTAGCCGCCACACCCTTAATACTGTCATTTACCGCAACATTAGAAACTGCCACACCCCCTGCAACACTAAACACGCTGCCCACATCTGGATTGGCCGCAATCGTTCCATTAGTAACATCTACGGTAACTGGGGCACTGCTGCAATTAGCAGTATTGAGCTTCTCGCAAATTTGATAAGTAATGGTGTATTGACCCACAGGCGTGCCTGGAGGTACCGTAACAACACCCGTTGCAGGATTCAAGACCGGCACAGATGCCCCCGGCGCTTGGGGCGCAGCTGGCGCGGTAACCGTGGCATTGATATCGCCCACATTCACCATTGAGCCATTCAAAGTATCATTAGCAAATACATTGCTGATAGCCGTGCCACCAATATTAGGCGCGCTGCCTGTTTCGGGGTTGGCTTTGATCGTGCCCGCATCTACCGTAACCACCACATCGGCCGTTTTGCAGTTGCTGGGGTTGAGCTTTTCGCAGACGGTGTATTGCACCGTGTGGATGCCCGCTGGCGTGCCTGGCGCGACAACCACCGCGCCCGTGTTGGCGTCCAGGCTCAAGCCCGTTGGCCAAGTGCCCGTTGTAACTACAGTGGCGTTGCCGCTCACTCCCAGTGTGGGCGCCGCACCGTTGAGACTGTCGTTAGCCGCCACATTGGCTACCGCCGTGCCGCCTGTAACACCAGATGCGTTGCCTGCATCATTGGTCGCGCTCAAGATAGCTGCATTGACAGTGACCGTGACCGTCTCAACTTTGCAGTTCGTCGGGTTGATGGCTTCACACAGTTCGTAATGAACGGTCTGCACGCCCGCCGGGCTGGCTGGGTCTACCGTGACCGCACCTGTGGCCGTGTTCAATTGGAGGTAGCTCGGCCACGCTGGGCTGGCCGGGTCTTTTTTGACGGTGGCGTTGCCGCTGCCGCCCAAGGTGGC
>JAMIFN010000092.1:0-4972 GCA_035906235.1 Allobrachymonas sp.
TTTTTTGCAAAATGATGCTGTAAAAAACCATTAAAAATAAGAGCAGATGCTAATTATTCCAAATATGGAACAAATCATGGCAAATAAGGCATTTGTTCGCCTATTGTCCCATTTCTAGGCTTTTCTATTTCAGCCTGGGTGCTGTGGTGGTGTGGTGTGGTGGTGGCGCTTGGCCTAAGCGGGATTGGGCACATCCACAAACTCATGCGCCAGCCCCAGTTGCGCGGCGATATGCGCCGCTGCAGCGGGCGCGCCATAGCGTTCGGTGGCGTGATGGCCGCAGGCTAAAAAGGCGACGCCGCATTCGCGTGCTAAATGGGTTTGCGGTTCAGACAGTTCGCCCGTAATAAAGGCATCGGCGCCGGCGGCGATGGCCGCTTCAAACCAGTCTTGCGCGCCGCCCGTGCACCAGGCCACGGTTTTGATGTCGCGCTGCAAATGCTCGGGCGCGGTAATCAGTTGCACTTTTCGGCCTAAGGTTTTTTCTACATGTTGCGCTAGCTTTGCCGCGTGGTTTTGCTGTGGTTTGCCCAGCCAACCTAAGTTGTAATCGCCAAAGCGCTGCTCTAAAGGCGCAAAGCCCAGTAGCTTGCCCAGTTGTGCGTTATTGCCCAGCTCGGGGTGGGCATCCAGCGGCAGGTGATAGGCATACAAATTGATGTCGTGCGCCAGCAGTTTGGCCAGGCGCTGCTTCATCCAGCCCACCACGCGGCCATCTTGCCCGCGCCAAAACAGGCCGTGGTGTACAAAAATCGCGTCAGCCTTGGCCTCTATCGCCGCGTCTATCAGCGCCAGGCTGGCGGTCACGCCCGAGACGATTTTGCCGATCTCGGCTTTGCCTTCGACCTGCAGGCCGTTGGGCCCATAATCCTTGAAGTTAGCGGGCTGGAGCAAAGTATCGAATTGGGCGAGCAGTTCGGCGCGGCTGACGGTCATGGTGTTTCCTTCAAACTGAATGTGCTGGGGTGGATGGGCTTATGCGGCGGATGTGGCTTTTATTTTCGCAGTTTGTGACGGTGTTGCTGGCGCTGTGGTTTGTGCTGTTTACGCTCAAACCGCAGTGGCCGCAAGACTGGCAAAGCGTGTGGCAAAAATGGCGCGCGCCCAGCGTCAGTTTGAACGCCAAAGGCCAAAGCACTGCGCCGCTGGCGCAACCCGTGGTGGGCAGCAGCATGAGTTTTCGTGCGGCGGTTAAGGTGGCTGCGCCTTCGGTGGTCAGCATCAGCACCAGCCGCGCGGCGGACGACCCTGCGGCCAATAAAGACCCTTGGTTCCGTTTTTTCTTTGGCGAGCAGGGCGAGAACGCCGATGGCGAGGGCGAAGCCCAGCGCGCCATGGGCTCGGGCGTGATCGTCAGTGAGCAGGGCTATTTGCTGACGAATAACCATGTGATTGATGGCGCAGAGGAAATCACCGTCACCCTGCCTGACAGCCGCAGCACCCGTGCCAAGGTGATAGGCAGCGACCCCGATAGCGATTTGGCGGTGCTGAAAATTGATTTGCCACGCTTGGCCGCCATCCAATGGGGCAGCTCAGACGATTTGCAGGTGGGCGATGCCGTGCTGGCCATAGGCAACCCCTTTGGCGTGGGGCAAACGGTGACCAGTGGCATCGTCAGCGGCCTGGGGCGCAACCATTTGGGGATCAACACTTTTGAAAACTTTATTCAAACCGATGCTGCCATTAACCCCGGCAATTCGGGCGGTGCGCTGGTGGACGCGGCGGGCAATTTGCTGGGCATCAACACGGCGATTTATACGCGCTCGGGTGGCAGTATGGGCATAGGTTTTGCCATACCCGCATCACTGGCGCGGCAGGTTTTAGACGGCATTGTGCAAGAAGGCCATGTCACGCGCGGCTGGATCGGGGTGGAGCCGCAAGACCTTGGCCCCGAGCTGGCGCAAACTTTTAACCTAGCGCCCCAAACCCAGGGCGTCATCGTCACTGGCGTGTTGCATGGCAGCCCGGCGCAGGCTGCGGGTCTGCAACCCGGCGATTTAATCACCCATGTGGGTGGGCAAGAAGTACGCAACACCAGTGATTTGTTGACGCAAATTGCGGCGCTGAAACCTGGCCTGGCCGTAGATATGGGGCTGCAGCGCCAGGGGCAGGCTGTGCGCCTAAAAATCACACCCGACCAACGCCCGGGTAAAAAAGGGTGAAGGGTGAAACGGGCTGCCTAGGGGTAAACTCGGCGCTTTCTTTGCTTTTTCAGCCTAGGTGCGCTTCCCGCCATGAAACCCATCCAAAAATCCAATAAATTAGCCCATGTGCTCTACGATGTGCGCGGCCCCATCGTCGAAGCGGCGCGGCGCATGGAGGAGGAAGGGCACAAAATCATCAAGCTCAACATTGGCAATCTGGCGCCCTTTGGTTTTGATGCGCCCGAGGAAATTCAGCAAGACATGATTCGCCACCTGCCCAGCTCGGCAGGCTATTCCGACAGCAAAGGCATTTTTGCCGCCCGCAAAGCGGTGATGCACTACACCCAAGAGCTGGGCGTGCAAGGCGTGACCCTAGACGATATTTACATGGGCAATGGCGCCAGCGATGTCATCAGCACCTCGGTTAATGCATTACTCAACGAGGGCGACGAGCTGCTGATCCCCGCGCCCGACTACCCGCTGTGGACGGCCGTGACCAGCCTCTCGGGCGGCGTACCCGTGCACTATGTCTGCGATGAAGCCAAGGGCTGGATGCCCGATTTGGCCGACATCCGCAGCAAAATCACGCCGCGCACGCGCGGCATCGTCGTCATCAACCCCAACAACCCCACGGGCGTGGCCTATAGCCGCGAGTTGCTGCAAGGCATCGTCGATATCGCCCGTGAACATGGCCTGGTGCTTTTTGCCGACGAGGTGTATGACAAAGTGCTGTACGACGACACCGTGCACACCGCGCTGGCCTCGCTGTCCACCGATGTGCTGACCCTCACCTTTAACTCGCTGTCAAAAAGCTACCGCTCTTGCGGCTACCGCGCCGGCTGGATGGTGCTGAGCGGCAACAAAGCGGCGGCTAAAGATTACATCGAAGGCCTGACCATGCTGGCCAATATCAAGCTGTGCGCCAATGTGCCCGGGCAGTGGGCGGTGCAAACGGCGCTGGGCGGCTACCAAAGCATCAACGACTTGGTCAAAGAAGGCGGGCGCTTGCGCCGCCAGCGCGATTTAGCCTACGAGCTAATCACCGCCATTCCGGGTGTGAGCTGCGTCAAGCCTCAGGCGGCGCTGTATATGTTTCCGCGCCTAGACCCCGCCATTTACCCGATAGCCGATGACCGCCAATTTTTCTTAGAAGTGCTGAAAGAAACCAAAGTCATGCTGGTGCAGGGCACGGGCTTTAACTACCCCGACACGCAACACTTCCGTCTGGTGTTTTTGCCGCACGAAGACGATTTGCGCGTGGCCGTCGCGCGCTTGGCCAAATTCTTAGAAGGCGCACGCCGCCGCTTTGACACCGAGCATTTGGTTTAGGGCATTTCCCTCGGGGAGAGGGTCAGCCCGTGTTTTGTTCCCTCTCCTTGGGGGCAGCTGCGCGCACTCCAAAAAAACCGTTTACTCGCAGCCTTCCCCCCCAAAGCCCTCACCCCCGCGCCCACGGCCTAGGCCCACCCATCACATGCACATGCAGGTGATGCACCTCTTGCCCGCCATGCGTGCCCGTATTCACCACCACGCGAAAGCCGCCATCGGGGTAGGGGTGGCAGCCCTCTTGCGCCGCCAACTTGGGCGCTAGCACCATGATTTTGCCCATGATGCGTTCATGTTCAGCCTTTAAATCCGCCATGCTGGGAATGTGCGCTTTAGGGATGATGAGAAAATGCACGGGTGCCCAGGGCGCAATATCGTGAAAAGCCAGCAGCTCCTCGTCTTCATACACCTTACGGCTGGGGATTTTTCCGGCTGCGATTTTGCAAAAAATACAGTTGTCGTCGTACTGCTCTTTCGTGCTTGGATTCATTGCTTGCGTCATCATGTGCACTCCACTGCTTCTGACCCCAATGGTCGGCTAGGCATTGTAGTGCGCCGCTATACTCTGCCCCCAATGAATACACCGCAGCAGCCCCGTTTTATCCTCTGCATGAAGTGGGGAACAAAATACGGCCCCGAATATGTCAATCGCCTCTACGCCATGGTGCGCCGCCACCTGCGCGGCGATTTTCGCTTTATCTGCCTGACCGACGATGCCCGCGGCTTGCGCACAGAGGTAGAGGCGCTGCCGATTCCACCACTGGATTTGCCTGCAGGCCTGCCCGAACGCGGCTGGACCAAGCTCACCACCTTTGCCGCGCCCTTGCACGATTTGCAAGGCACGGCGCTGTTTTTGGATATCGACATCGTCATCACCGGCGATATCACCCCGTTTTTTGAGCACCCTGGCGAATTCCTCATCATCCACGACTGGAAGCGCCCCTGGCGCATCACGGGCAATTCATCCGTTTACCGTTTTGAACTGGGGCGCTACCCCGAACTGCTGGCCGAGTTTCGTGCCAACTTTGCCCAAATCCGCGACAAATTCCGCAACGAACAGGCCTATCTCTCGGACTGGATGCAGCGCAAAGGCAAGCTGCAATACTGGCCTGCCGACTGGTGCGCCAGCTTTAAATACCACTGCATCCCCACTTGGCCTGCCAACCACTGGCGTGCGCCAGCGCCACCGCCCAATGCGCGCATCATCGTCTTCCACGGCAAAATCAACCCACCCGAAGCCTTGGCAGGCAACAGCAATGGGGATTGGCGGCGGATTTTGCCCAGCAATTGGATAGCCCATTATTGGCACGATGGTGCGCCATGAGCACTAGCGCTGCATTGCCCAGCTTGGCTACGCTCTGGGTGGGCCCCAGGCTCGGTCCGATCGAACAGCTATGCGCCCTATCTTGTCTAGCACAAGGGCACAGCCTCACCATTTACACCACAGAGAACACGCAAAATATACCGCCGGGTATCGCCGTGCGCGATGCCCGCGAAGTCTT
>JAMIFN010000093.1:0-16120 GCA_035906235.1 Allobrachymonas sp.
GCAGGGCTGGCCGTCCGCTGCCGCCTCTGATAACTGCATTGGGCAGCTTTAGAGCCGTAGCCCTGCGCATCACTGTTGCGTGCCAACTCTCGGCTGATGGTGCTGGGCGAGCGTTTCATGAATGCGCCTATGGCTCGAATGCTATAGCCCTGCGCTTTCAAGCTCGCTAGCGTGATGCGCTCTTCTGGTTGTAAGTGTTGACAAGTTGTTTCCATTTGTGCAATCTACTCCAGTTGATGAGTGTTGCACTTCAGGTTTGAATCCGCCACCGTAATGTCATTGACCCCTTTGCCGTGCTATTTGAAATGGCGGCATTCGGTTTGACTGAGGCAGACTGGGAAAAGAACGAACGCACCCGCCAAGCACAAAAAACCTTGGTTAATCAGTTGGGCAATTTGCACCAAAGCATTTTGGGCGCTGTTGCAGGCTGGGAAGATTTAGGTGTAGGCTCTAACGCAGGCTGCGATTTGGTCAATCACGAACGGCGTATCGTTGCTGAGGTCAAAAATAAGCACAACACGGTCAAGAAATCCGACGAAATTGGCCTTTACCAGTCGCTCCACGATTTGGTGATGAACAAAAACAGCCGCTACCATGGCTACAGCGCCTACTATGTGCGCATCATTCCTGCCAAACCTACACCTTACGATCTGCCATTTACCCCACCAGATAGAAGTACAGGCGCACAGGCAGCAAGCAATCCACGCATTCGCGTCATCGACGGCGCAAGTTTTTACGCATTGGCCACAGGGCATCCAGACGCTTTACAGCAATTGCACCGCGTCCTACCCAAAGTATTGGCCCACTGCTATCCAGCAACGGTACAAACCCTGCAAAACACCGCCGCGCAGCAATACTTCAAAAAAGCGTATGGGGCGTAATCGGCATAGCGGCGACTTGCTCAACCTCATCCCCATAGTCGCCCGATAACATAGCCAGCACAGCGCGGCCTATGTGGTAGCCCAGGTTGACGGGGACAGCATTGCCAATTTGCTTGTATTGCGCCGAAATCGAGCCAGAAAACGCCCAATCATCAGGGAAAGACTGGATGCGGGCATATTCGCGCACAGCCAGCGGGCGTGTTTCGCTGGGGTGGCAGCGTTCGGTTTGTTTTTGCGCAGGGTTGCAAGTTAGGGTGAGCGAAGGCTCGTCCCAAGCCAAGCGCCTAGCCATGCCCGTTTTACCGCCGCCTAAGTGAAAGCTTGCACCCATATAGCTTTGCTGCACCGCCAAGGGCAAATCGCGCCAATAACCGCCTTCTGGCACTTGCTGCATGACCTGAAATTTGCGCTCGGTATAGCTTTGCCCGCCTGATGCAGGTACGCCTTGCAGGGCTTCGCGCACGCTTAAGGTGTAGTTTTTCTCTTTAGGAAAGGCAATCGGGTGCTGCAAGTCTTTTCGCACCCCAAAAATCACTAGCCGCTCGCGCTTTTGCGCTACATCGAAATACTGCGCCCGCAGCACCCGATAAGCGACCGCATAGCCTAGCTCGTCCAATATCTGCAGCATGGTCTCTAGGGTGCGACCGTCATCATGCTTGAGTAGGCCTTTGACATTCTCGCCAACAATCACCTTGGGGCGAATTTCTTGAATCGCACGAGCAAATTCATAAAACAAAGTGCCTCGCACATCTTCAAAGCCCAATCGCTTTCCTGCATAGCTGAACGCCTGACAAGGAAAACCACCTGCCACCACATCGGCTTGCACACCTGCAAAACTCACGCCATGAATATCACCTTCCACCGTATGCCAATGAGGGCGATTGGTGCGCAAAGTCGCACAAGCATGTTTATCTAGCTCGACCAACATTTCGCAGCCCAAGCCAGCGTTTTCCATCCCTAAAGCCAAACCACCTGCACCTGAGAACAGCTCAACCACACGATAAGGGCTGGGCTGGGCGCTTTTTAATATGTCAAAAGGCCGCTGCGCCTGCGTGGCAGCTTGGTATTTTTCAAAAACTCGCTGCACTTCATCGGTATGAAAAATTCGAGTCCCTTTGTCGCATCGTTTGGCACGAATCAAGCCCTTTTTCTCCCAACGACGGATGGTGTCGATGGAAACATTCAGGGTGGAACTTACTTCGGAAATAGGATGCCAGCTCATGATAGACCTTTGCCTATGCAATGGTTATTAATATGTATAAGTGTACAGTAAAAATAAGGAGGCACGAGGCGATACACATAAAATGCAGCAATTAACCCCCATTTTTCCCTAGCCTTATGTCCTACACCCACCTCGGCCAATCCAGCGCCTATGCCGACCAATACGACGCCAGTTTGCTGCAACCCATCGCCCGCGCCCTGCAGCGCCAAACTTTGGGCATAAAGACCGAACAACTGCCTTTTTTGGGCGCAGATTTGTGGACGGGCTACGAGCTGAGTTGGCTCAACGCTAAGGGCAAGCCGCAGTTGGCGTTGCTGCAGCTGACCATCCCGTGCGAGACGCCATTTCTGATTGAGAGCAAGTCGCTCAAGCTGTATCTCAACAGTTTTAACCAAACGGTTTTTGCCGACTTGCCCACGGTGCGCGAGACCATGGCGCGCGATTTAAGCGCCGCCGCATATGGCTATCGAGATGGCCACCCAGGCCTGCGCCAGCAGCCACGCATTGGTGTCAGCCTGCTGCCGCCCGATGCCTTTGACCAGCAAGGCATAGCCGAGCTGAGTGGGCTGGATTTAGACCGCTTAGATATCGAATGCCGCGCCTATAGCCCGCAGCCTGATTTGCTGCAAGTCGCCCAAGGCGAAGCGCCCGTGACTGAGGTACTGAGCAGACGTTTGCGCAGCTCCTAAGATGCGTTCGCCCACATATCGGCGTTTGCCTTGCAGACCAGCAGGCAAAACTTGCATGATCAGCTGCTCGTACAGGCGCAGCAAATATCTTATGGGATCCCGGTCTGGACGATTACCCAAGCAAACGCGAGAGCGCGGCGCTGGCAATGTCAGCAATGCGCTGTAAAAATTCTGTGCCCATGCCCGCATGAAATCGCTGCGGATCGGGCGATGCCAATACCAACATGCCGAACGCATCTTGCTCTCTAGGTCGGCGCAGCGGCAACAACGCCATGGACAAGACCTGCTCGGGCTGCGCTAGCCACTGCGCAGCCTCGAAATCCACATTCGCGCCGCAATAACATTCAGCTAACGAGGAGGCAAATACCTTACTGTCTTCGCTCACTCCTTGGGTGAAGTTGTCTTGCGCAAACAGACTGCTAACTTGCCAAAGACGAATCGCCACTTGAGGAATAGCAAAATGAGCTTGAAGTTCCTGCACGATGCGCGCTGGGATATCCGTCGCGTGGCTGGTACTGAGCATCGCGACTGTCCAACGCTGAAGCTTCTCGGCGGTCAAGGCGTTCTCGTTGCCGTAGCGCACCATATCCATCAGACGCAATTCGAGAATTCTAATTTTGTCACGCAACATTTCTGCTTGACGCTCTTGCAAGCTAACAGCCCGCCCTCCATAGGGACTGCGCAGGCGAATATCGCCCAAGACAGCAGCATGGCGTTCAAAAAAGTCAGGGTGATTCTGGATGTATTGAATCAGGTCGTGTTCGTTATGTGGCATGGTAAGTAGGTCGCAACAGAATGAAAAACACGAATTATGCAGGGACAGCGTGCTTATGCCTCAGAAAAAAAGCCTGCGCAGATTGCGCAGGCTTGTCTGCTAAGGCCGAGGCGATTAACGAGAACCGAAGGATTTTTCCGAAACGATTTTCGGCGTGATAAAGACCAGCAATTCTTGCTTATCCACAGTCTTGCGACGATTTTTAAAGAGGTTGCCAACACCAGGCAGGTCACCCAGGAGTGGGACTTTCTCTTCGTTATTCCGCTCTTCCATTGTAAAGATACCACCGATGACAACTGTGCCGCCGTTATCCACAAGAACCTGCGTCAGCACATGCTTGGTGTCGATAGCCGGACCGCTGAGGGTTTCAGCGCCGCGCGAATCTTTTGTCACATCCAAATCGAGGATGATGCTTCCTTCTGGCGTAATTTGGGGCGTGACCTCAAGCTTGAGTACCGCCTTTTTAAAGGACACTGACGTCGCACCGCTAGAGCTAGCCTCTTGGTAAGGGATTTCAGTACCCTGCTCAATGATGGCTTTCGTTTGATCCGCAGTAATAACACGAGGGCTAGAGACGATTTTTCCACGACCATCGGCTTCTAGTGCCGAAATCTCGAGCGCCAGAAAGCGGCTAGACGCGGCATTGAACAAAGAGATCCCCATGCTTGCTGGTGCTGATCCACCAAAACCAGAAGCCGGCATACTCAAAAACGGTGTCCCCGTACCACCGCCTGTAGACCCTTGGGCGTTCGTGTAATTCGAGCCAAAACCTAAGCGGGCATTGCCCCCAAGATCCACGGCAGGGCTCCCTGCACCAAATTTCACCCCAAGTGATTTACCAAATGTATCGGCGGCTTCCACCAAACGCGCTTCAATTAAAACTTGGCGCACAGGAATATCCAGCTTGCTGATCATTTCTTGAATAGCTGCCAAGCGTGAAGGAATGTCAGAAATAAACAGCTGATTAGTCCGAGGCTCGGCAATCACGCTACCACGATCTGAAAGCATCTTCCCACTGCTACTAGAGCCACCACCGCCACCACTCGATGAAGTCAGCTGCGCTTTGACATCGGCCGCTTTGGTGTAATTAAGTTGGAACGATTGGGTACGCACGGGCTCCAAACCTTGGACTGCTGCTGCTGCCTCCAATTCTTGCTTTTCTTTCGCGGCCAGCTCCTCCTTAGGGGCAATCCAAAGCACATTGCCTGATTTTTTCACACCCAAACCTTTGGCCTGCAAAATAATGTCTAAGGCCTGATCCCAAGGGACATCTTTGAGTCGCAGCGTCAACGAGCCATTGACAGAGTCCGAGGTGATGATATTGAAATTGGTAAAATCGGCAATGACTTGCAGCAAGGACCGCACTTCAATATTTTGAAAATTAAGCGACAGTTTTTCGCCTGTATACCCTAGCCCCTGTGTCAGTTTATTGGGATCCACCTTTTGGGGGCGAACCTCTAAGACAAACTGGTTGTCACCTTGGTAAGCACTGTGCGTCCAGTTGCCCTTGGCATCAACCAAAACTTTAACTTTGTCGCCAGATTGGTAGGCAGTGATCGTTTGGATAGGTGTGCCGAAGTCACCAACATCGAGTTTTCGACGCAAACCTTCAGGCAATGCCGTGCGCGGAAACTCCAGCGCCAAGGCCGCACCTTGCTGTTTGATGTCCACTCCGACTTGGTTATTCGGCAGGGTGATGATCAGGCGGCCTGCACCATCAACACCACGGCGGAAATCCATATCGCGAATTGCCAACACCGCATTGTTGCGACTTTCGGCAAAAGTGCTGGCGCTGGGTGCAGATGGTACCGGAGCTGTTTCCACCGAATTGCTTGTGGGACGAGTTAACGCCACCAACAACGAATTACCAGCGAGTGTGGGTTGGTATGGGGCCGATTGCTTAAGGTTGAGTACGACACGCGTACGATCTCCCACTTGCACAACATTGGCCGACTTCACGGCGCCACTGTTTATGTCGACCAGATTTTTGCCTAGGGCATTTCCGGTGCCAGGAAAATCCAAGGCGATCCGCGCTGGTGTCTGGATAGCAAAACCATCGGGGGTTTTAGCCAAAGGGTTTTTAAAATCGATTTTAACAACTTCTCTTCCCCCTTGATTCAGCGTAGATATAGCCTGAATGCTATTGCTTTGAGCATAGACTGCTGCTGCGCTTAGGGTGACTGCGCCGAGGATGGCGAAACGAAAATTTGTACGGATGGTCATATTTTTCACCTTAGAGGTATAGGGTCAGTGCTCGAATTATTTCTTGGGGGTATTGGTTGCTGGCGTGTCCTGGATTGCCAAAGTTGTTTCTTTTTCAATCCATTCCCCCGCTGAGTCCTGTACGATTTCGCGCAGAGTCATCCCGGTATCAGTAATGGAAAGGATGCGTCCATAATTTTGACCCAGATAATTTCCCACTTTCACTTGATAGAGCAAGCCATTGGTGGTGACCAAAGAAACTGGAATACTCTTTTGGTTTAAATAGCCCACCATGCTAATAGAATCGAGGGGGAAGTCTTCTAAGGCTTCTTTACGACGAGCCTTCTCAGGCGCTAGGAGTGCAACGCTAGCGCTATCTTCTTCAGTGGCGCGGCGCAAAGCCTCCAAGAGTTTCTGGTTATTGAAAGGGTCAGTGACCCCAGAAACAGCATAGGCCTTAGGGGCAAAAACCTTAGGTTCAGGCAACGGTTTTATGCTGGGTTTGATGCTGCTTTGTTGCTCATGCATCCAAGCGTCTACGCTTTGACCGCCAACATTACCGCAGCCCGCTAAGTAAACTCCAAGCAAGGGTACTAGCAGTATTTTTCTAAAATTCGACATGGCGTACCTTTATGCTTACTTGCTAGCTGGCGCTGGTTCGGCTGGTTTGGATTGAACTTCATCCGGATCCAAATAGCGAAATGTTTTAACTGTCGTAGTTAAACCCAAGGATCCATCTTTTTCGGGGCTTAAATTGATATTATTCAAAGTCACGATCCGTGAGAGTGAAGCAATATCTGCAGCGAATTGTCCGATATCATGGTATCTGCCTGTCACTTTGACATCGATGGGTAACTCTGCATAGTATTGTTTTGCAACTATAGATCCTGGCTTAAACAAATCAAACTGCAAACCACGCCCTAACCCTGCTTGGTTGATGTCAGATAGCAAGGCATCCATCTCCGCTTTGCTTGGGAGTTGTTTTTCCAGTTGGGTAACATAACGCTGAACTTGTTTACGCTGCTCTTCTAGCGCATCAAGATTTACTGCTTGCGCATATTTATCAAGATAGGTTTGCTTGAGTTGGTCTTCTTGTGCAACTGCAGCAACCAAGTCTGAATCCACAGTTTTTAAATAGAGGAACCAACCCAAGGCCAAAACGGCCACCGCAACAAAAAAATACAAAACCAATTGGGGATACACTGGCCAATTAGCGGGTTGCGAGCGATCTAAAGACTTAAATTGGCTAACAATGTCAGCTGTATTTAGCTTACTCGCCGAAGATAGTGTGCTGTCGTCAGACATCTGAAACTTTCCAATAAGAGTTATTCTTCTGGGTCAATGCCAGTTAATGCGCCGGAACTTTAGGTACTAGCGCAGCACTAGATGCTGCACTTTCCGCGGCTGCTTTGCTGGCATCCGAGGGTTTGATTAGCGTCAACTTCATGGAGAACGCATAAACACGACGCGCCTCTTTTGCGCTAAGGCTTTCCGTTTTGGCTTGAATTTGAATCAAATCCGGTTTCGAGAACCACTCACTACGACTACCCATATTGGTCAACAATTGTGAGATTCGCTCTTGGGATTGCGCCACGCCGTCAATCGTAACCTCCGAGCCTTGCTGCTTAATACCAGTAATATAAGTGCCGTCAGGCATTTGTTTAACCAATTCTTCAAGTAGGTGGACGGGCAAATTCCTATCTGCCTGCAAATCCTCTACTGCTTGCTGACGCACCTGCAAAGCTGCGATCTCCCCCTTCAGCGTAGCAATATTTTTAATTTTGTTATCAAGTTTGCTGATTTCGCTTTGCAGGCGCTCATTGCGCTCGTTCTGCAAAGCAATGCGTGCCTGATAGGTAAGCCAAATAGCGATACACGCTACTAAACCCACAAGAGCAGCAAACATCATGGCTGCTTTAAATTGCTGCAGCCGGCGTTTGCGCGCCTCTTCGCGATGAGGTAATAAATTAACTAAGATCACAGTGAGAACCTCCGCATAGCCAAACCGCAGGCACCAATGTAAGAAGAACTGCTCTGGCGCAGATGGCCATCTTTAATGGATGAAGAAATTTGCATACCATCAAAAGGATCAATGAGTTTGCAGACGGTGGATGAGGCAGACGCGACAGTCTCGACTAGACCGTCCAAATTTGCCCCCCCACCAGCCAACAGAATGTAGTCAACACTGTTAAAAGGCGTACTCGTATAGAAGAATTGCAATGCACGAGCCACCTCTTGCGCTGTACCTTCCACGAACGGTGCCAACACGCTTTGCCCGAAATCATCAGGCAGGTCACCTGCGCGTTTTTTTTGCTCAGCTTCATCAGCTGAAAAACCATACTGACGAACAATCAATTGTGTCAATTGCGCACCACCAAACATCTGATCCCGCTCATATAAAACATTGCCGTTTTGCATGACTTGCATTGCCGTGGACATGGAGCCAATTTCAAACAAGGCAACAATGAGATCTTTGCCTTGGTTGGGTAAACGCTTGATTTGTTCAAGCGCCACAGCACGCGCAGCATAAGAATCAATATCCAATACAACGGGCTTGATGCCGACAGCCTCTGCCAGTGACTGACGCTCTTCTACCTTTTCTTTACGCGAAGCTGCAATGAGAACCTCGATATCGTCAGCAGAACTAGGACTGGGGCCTATGGTACAAAAATCCAGACTTACCTCATCCAAGGAGAAGGGTATGTACTGATTAGCCTCCGTCTCGACCTGAATTTCCATCTCGGATTCTGTTAAACCGGCTGGCAAAACGATCCGTTTGGTAATTACAGCTGCCGCAGGCAAGGCCATAGCGACATTTTTTGCCTTAGTCCCCGATTTTTTGATGACGCGCTCAATGGCTTGAACAACTTCATCAGTTTTTTCAATGGTACCGTCTATAACCCAGCCAGGCTCTAGTGTTTCTAGGGCGCAGCGCTCAAGGGTATACCCCCCGTCTGGGCGTTTGTCGAGTTCGACAAGCTTGATGCTTGAGGAACTGATGTCAAGACCGATTAGCGCGGCAGGCTTGCGGTCGAAAAGGGATGCAAATGGGTTCAAGCAAAGCTCCTCGAACAAATAATTTTGCGACTTTTATTAAAGATTTCACTTGAATCGTAGCAGCAAGGTATTTGTTTCGCAAAGAGTTTTCATGCGCAAAGCCGCGACCCATGTTGCCTAAACCCTACAAAAACCATAGTAAAAAGCGTGCGTAGAGCCTGCTTCATAGGCGATCGGGTGAAAAAAATCTACGCCAGCGTCGCACGAATCAGCCGCCTTGGAGTTTTTATAATGCTCGGAAATGGGTGGCGTTTGGGCGCTGCAACTGTGCCTGCGCTTAGCTGTGTATGGCCTACGCGTCAGTGCCACCTTTAATTAGGAACACTCATGTCCAATGATCAGGATAGCTCTTTGAATCCATCGCCCTCGAACTCTGCATCGGATGCACCTCGTCCAAAGGGATTTTTTTACACACTTTTGCGCTGGATAGGACGAGTGTCGTTAGTTTTCGTGGCCATCGTTTTAGCGTGTTTCGTCGGTGGTGCAATCGCCCTTGTCGTGGCTTACCCGAATTTGCCAGACATCTCCTCTTTGGCCGCAGACTACCGCCCCAAACAACCATTGCGGATTTTCTCTGAGGATAGTGTGCCGATCGCAGAATACGGCGATGAGCGTCGCAATTTGGTCCCCATCACAGAAATTCCACAAAATTTAAAAAATGCCGTTTTGGCCATTGAAGACGCCCGTTTTTTTGAGCATGGTGGCATTGATTATGTTGGTGTCGCACGGGCTGCACTGGCGAATTTGGCTGGCTCTCGGCGTCAAGGTGCATCCACCATCACGATGCAAGTGGCACGCAATGTCTACCTGACATCAGAGAAAACCTTTACACGCAAAATTTACGAGGCGCTGCTGACGCTAAAGCTGGAAAACGGCTTGAGTAAAAACCAAATTCTAGAAATCTACATGAACCAGATTTTTCTGGGCAATCGCGCATATGGCTTTTCCGCTGCGGCAGATGTGTATTTTCATAAGCCATTGTCACAGTTGAGTTTGGCAGAAGCCGCGATGCTGGCTGGTTTACCCCAATCCCCCTCCAACCACAACCCCATAGCCAACTTTGCCAAAGCAAAGAAGCGCCAAGAACAGGTCTTAGAGCGCATGGTGGATGTGGGCTTTATTACCCGTGCACAGGCCGATGCCGCCAAGGCGGAGGGCATCGTGATCAAGCGGAAGGTGAGCACCTATCCCGAAGGTATGCAGTTTGTGGCAGAGACGGCGCGTCAATTGGTCTGCGCCCAATATGGAGATGAGTGCTACACCCGCGGCCTCAATGTTTACACCACGGTCAATAGCAAAGAGCAGGCAGGCGCATATGCCTCTTTGCGCTCGGGTTTAGAGGCTTTTGATGCCAAAAAATCGTGGCGGGGGCCTGAGAAATTTTTGGATCTGCCAGAAGACCCTGACCAAGCACAACAAGTTGCTGAAGATGCTTTTGAAGATCTGCTGCCTGAGGGCGACTACCAACCAGCCATCGTTTTAGCGGCTCGACCCAACAAAATTCAGGTCATGCGACAAAACGGCGAAGTAATGAGCTTGGCCGGCGATGCTGTTCAACGCATTGCTCCAGGCTTGCAGGCTCAAGCGCCAGCACAGTTACGCGTGAGCCGAGGCGCGGTGTTGCGTATTGCCAAAAACGCAGCAGGCAACTGGAAAGTGGTGCAAACCCCAGAAGTCGAGGGTGCGCTGTTTGCGCTGCGGCCTCAGACTGGAGCAATCCGCGCCATGGTTGGCGGCTTTGATTTTAATAAAAATCACTTTAATCACGCAGCGCAAGCTGTGCGCCAGCCCGGGTCAAGTTTTAAACCTTTTATTTATTCGGCAGCGTTAGAGCACGGCTTTACCCCCAGCACGGTCATTAGTGATGGGCCCTTGACCTTTGGCTCCGCCGAAACCGGTGGGCGCCCTTGGACGCCTAAAAATTACGATGGCGGCTATGGTGGCCCCTTAACCATGCGCCAAGCTTTGGCAAGGTCTAAGAATTTGGTTTCTATTCGCATTTTGCGGTCTATCGGGGCATATGAGGGGCAGCAATGGGCCACGCGATTTGGTTTTGAGGCAGAAAAGAATCCTCCTTACCTCACATTGGCGCTGGGTGCAGGTGGGGCTACACCTATGCAAATGGCGGTTGCCTATGCTGTTTTTGCCAATGGCGGGCATCGTTTGAACCCCTGGCTCATCGCCAAAATCACCGACCCCAAAGGTCAATTGCTATTGCAGGTAACGCCTCCAGCCTTGACCGAGGCAAACCGAGTCATTGACGAGCGCAACGCATTCGTGATGACGAAATTGCTACAAGAGGTCACCAGTCACGGTACTGCAGCGGCAGCAAGCCGACGCCTCAATCGCAAAGATATTTACGGAAAAACAGGCACGACAAATGATGCTGTCGATGCCTGGTTCGCAGGCTGGCAAGCCACCAATGTGGCCGTGGTTTGGATGGGTTATGACAAACCACGCAGCTTGGGCAGTCGGGAGACAGGTGGCGGCTTATCCCTGCCAATTTGGCTCAATTACATGGAACCATTGCTCAAAAATGTGCCGGAAATGGAGCCAGAAGCACCAGAAGGGGTCAGTAATATGGGGGGCGAGTGGTACTACCTCGAATACCCCCGCGGCGGCGGTGTACGCAGTGTCGATGTGCGCACCCGCGCACCCGCGCCTAGGACTCAAGCCGCACCGGCGGAAGCGGAGGCACCAACGGCTGCTGCACCCGAGTAGTGGAAAAACTTCTCCGGCTTCGTCAAATAGCCAGGCATATGCGCTACAATCTCGCGCTTCTAGGCACATAGCTCAGTTGGTTAGAGCACCACCTTGACATGGTGGGGGTCGTTGGTTCGAATCCAATTGTGCCTACCAGAACCCAAAAGGCTTTAAGCATTCTTGCTTAAAGCCTTTTTTCTTGCCCCCAGTTTTCTTAGCGTCCACAACCTTTGTCTCACAGTAAGTTGCGCTGAGCAGCTTAAAATCAGCGCTTCATTCCCTCTTTTTTCTTTTTTATCGCCCTGTATGGGCGCCAAGCTATCGTGACTGCGACCTCTTACACCATTGCGGATTTGGACTCTATTACTGGCGGCGTTTTTCATGCAGCAACTTCAGGTGAGCGCGCTGCCTTACTGCGACTGTGGTTAGAAAAATCACCTGCACCTGAACTGATGCACGCTGTTTTTCTTGAGCTTTCAGCCAAAGACAAAGGGGCTGCCAAAGTGCTACGCGAAAAGCTCGACGACATCAAGCGCAGCAAAAACCAAGATGCTATTGCTGCGCAATGGGCGCAAAAAGCGCAAAGCATATTGAGCGCCAGCAGAATGCAAATTGCTGATGCCTTGGCATGGCAGCGTGATGCCGCCAAAGCCGGTGCCCCCCTCTCGAAAGAACCGCTAAATAGCCTAAAAGAACAGCTGCACCTGCGTGTCAAGCAGCTAGAAGACCTGCAGCACCAAGCTCAAGTACAGCGCGAAGCAGCCATGATGCTGATGCAACGCTTAGAAATGCTATCAACCAAACCCTGGGGACAGGCCGAGGAAGCGTTCGCCCCCTTGCAAGGCGATGCCGCCGCTTGGCGCGGCCAAGCCCAAACCCTATTGGCGCACGCTGACTGGGCTAGTGCCGACCCCAAATACCCAGCTCAACTCGATGCCGCCACGCAGCAAATGGGCGCGATGTTTGAGGCCTTTTCCGCCGCATTAACAGCCGCAAAAAATGCCGCCAACAACCCCGAAGCGGCACTACCCGCTGTACCAGTCTGGGCCGAAGAGATTCGCGCTGCACGCGGCACATTCCATCATGCAGAGCTGCCCAGCAGCGGCGAGAGCAAGACCGGAGCAGATGCCTTGCAGCGCAAAGCTGCCACGGCTGCCGTGCGTGTCACATTGAAAGCCTTAGAGAAAGAACTGGAAGAGGGGCATGGCAAAGCCAGTCTCGCTGCGGCCAATGCGGTGCGCACAGCACTCAAAACCCATGGCAGCCACATTGATGCGAAAACCGATTTGGCTGCACAAAACGCGCTGGCTGCTGCGGCTGAACTCGAAGGCTGGCAGCGCTGGCGTGCTAACCAGATCCGCGATGATTTGATTGCCCAAGCACAACATTTAACGACGAACCCTTTAGCTGGACGCAAGCAACAAGAAGCCATCAAAGCCCTGCGCGAACAATGGAAGCAGTGTGATCAAGGTGGGATGGCCAACCACAGCGCCTGGAAGCATTTTGACGATGCCTGTAACCATGCCCATCAAGTCGTAGAAGCTTGGCTAGGCAAAGTACGCGAGCAAGACGCGCAAGTCAAAACCGCGCGCGAGGCCTTGCTGAGCGAAGTGCAAACCTGGACTACGACGCATGCGCACAGCGAAGATTGGCGCAGCATCAACCGCGACCTGCAGCAATTTGCGCAGCGCTGGCGCAACGCAGGGCATCTGGGTGAAAAACTCTATGCCCAATACCAAGAAAAATGGAAAACAGTCCTCAAAGCCGCTCATGCAGGCATAGATGCCGCACAAAAACGCAGCATGGCCACGCGCCAAATTTTGATTCAAGAAGCCTTGCAATTGGCCGAACACACGCCTTTGCGCATCGATGCCGTCAAGTCCCTGCAAGCGCGTTGGCAAGCCGAGGCGCAAACCGTGGCCTTAGAGCGCAAGACCGAGCAAAAGCTCTGGGATGCCTTCCGTCAGCCCATTGATGCCGCTTTTGCACGCAAAGGCGAAGCCAGAGAAAAAGCCCAAGCTGCTAGCTCGGCCCACGACCTAGCGGTATTGGCCGCCGTAGCGGCACTGGATGCCGCCAATGCCGGAGGTGACGCACAGCAAATTCGCGCGGCCATGGCGGCCCTGCAATCAGCGGTACTCAACCCCGATATCAGCGTTGCCAGCCCCGCCGAAGATACGGCCGCCCTTGCACCTAAACCTGTCGCTGAAGACGCTACACAGGCCGATGTAGATCCTGCAGCGGAAGCCCCCACAGCCGACACCCCCGCCAGCGTTGATGCTCCAGCCGAAGTTGCACCCGCACCCCAGACCCTGCCCAGCGCGCCGAGAAAACCTATCGTTGCCATGCGCGGCGACGATCGCCCTGGTGCCAAATCTACCACTCCAACCCCTGCAGCTAAGGGCTTTAATAGAGTCCGCCCTGAGCGACGCGGTGAAGGCGGCGCTCGCGTCGATAACGCAAGACCCTATGGCCGCACAGACACACGCCCAGCGCGTGAGCAAACCGCGCGTTTGTCTAACACCGCTTTCTACGCTCAACGCGATGCTTTAGACCGCGCCCAGCAGGCCTTGAAAAAGCTCAGCATGCAAGCCCACGGAGAAGCCATCGTGCAACTGCTAGGCTGTTGGCAGGCACGCGATGCCGAACAACTACCCACTGCGGCGCAGTTGAGCAAAAATTTGGCGGCGCCCGTGCGCAGCAAATGGATCAGTAGCCTCAAAACCGCGCAAGCTCCGTCGCCTGATGCTGCGCAAATCGCCTTGCTCCGCTTGGAAATGGCAGCCGACTCCCCCACACCAGCCGAAGATATGGCCGCACGCCGCCAGCTGCAACTGCAGCTGTTAACCCAGCGCAAGCAAGCTACGCCCGAGCAAACCTGGGGCGACGATGTGGCCACGGTATTAGCCAGCGCCCATGCTGAGAGCAGCGCCAAGCGTTTGCAGGCAGCACTAGCAAAGCTTTTGCATTAATGCTCACTTTTTAAGAGCTACTCAGGCAGGTTTCCCGCAATAAACCTGCCTTTTCATGCAAAAAAAACACCTCTGGAGCCTCTGCAAAGCCTGTTTTGCATGTTGACATAGCCATCAGGGCGCGCTGCGCCATCTTTCTCGGTGCGCTTGGGTTTGAATCCCAAATGGCTTATGGTGTGATGCCCCGAGATAAAGAGCCCAGCCTACACACAGCCAATGTCTACACAATCAGGCCTAGGGCGAACTGCAAGTTTTATCCTGCAGCCACCTGAGTTTTACGCCCCCGTCTGCCGCATTTTCAGGGCGTAATACAAGAGCGGGATCAGCACCAAGGTGAGCACCGTGCTGACCAAAATGCCAAAAATAAGCGCGATGGCGAGGCCGTTAAAAATCGGGTCGCTCAAGATAAAGAAAGCCCCCACCATAGCCGCCACGCCCGTTAAAACAATGGGCTTGGTGCGCGCCACGGCAGCGGCAACTACAGCGCGCGCCAAATCCATACCTTGCGCTACTTGCAGATCGATAAAGTCCACCAGCAAGATGGAGTTGCGCACAATGATGCCCGCCAGCGCAATCATGCCTATCATGGAAGTGGCGGTGAAATGCGCGCCCAGCAGGGCGTGGCCAGGCATCACGCCGATGAGCGTCAGCGGAATCGGCGCCATGATGACCAGCGGCACGCTGTAAGAGCCAAACTGCGCCACCACCAGCAAATAAATCAACACCATGCCCACGGCGTAGGCCAAGCCCATATCGCGGAAGGTTTCATAGGTAATCTGCCATTCGCCATCCCATTTGATGGCGTAGCTGCGGTAGGGGTCAGCCGGCTGGCTGATGAAGTATTCATCCAGCTTGGCGCCGTGGGGCATGGGCAGCTTGGCAATGTCCTCGCGCATGGCAAACAGGCCGTAGAGCGGGCTGTCGAGCTGGCCCGCCATATCGCCAAACACATAGCTGACTGGCAGCAGGTCTTTGTGGAAATACACCGCGTCCAGCGTTTCTTGGCGCACTTGCACCAATTCCGATAGGGGGATGGCGCGGCCATCTTGCGCCGTCACCGTCAGGCGCAGGGCGGCGTCCAAATTACTGCGCTGCTCGGGTGGCAAGGCCAGGCGCACAGGCAGAGCTTGCCTGGCATCGGCAGCCAGCAGGGGGGTGACATCCAGCCCCGTTAGCGCCAGGCGCATGGTGGCGGCTATATGCTGGGGCGAGACCCCTGCTAGCGCAGCTTTGTTGTGGTCTATCAGCAGGCGCTCTTGCGGGGCGGCGGCGGTCAGGCTGTCGTCCACCGCATGCATATCGGCGGTTTTTTTAAACACGCCGCGCACGGCAGCAGCAATTTGCCTGCGGCCTGCTTCGTCGGGGCCGTAAATCTCGGCCACCAGGGGCGCTAATACGGGCGGGCCAGGCGGCACTTCCACCACCTTCACACGCCCACCCCGTGCTTGGGCTATGGCTTGCAGGGGCGCAATCACGCTGGCGGCTATGGCATGGCTGGGGCGGCTGCGCTGCTGTTTATCGAGCAAATTGACCTGAATATCACCCTGCTGGCTGTCCGCCCGCATATCGTATTGGCGTACCAAACCGTTGAAGTTAATCGGCGCGGCTGTGCCTGCGTA
>JAMIFN010000094.1:0-13759 GCA_035906235.1 Allobrachymonas sp.
GCATGAAGTGGCACGATGCCCAAGGCCAGGCGCAACAGGTGGCCTTGCCGCAAGATGCCGCAGACCCCCACGCTGCTGCGCTGGCGGTGCTGCAAGCCAGCCTGCAAGACTGGGGGCTGGGGCAGATTGATGCCATTGCGCACCGCATCGTGCATGGCGGCGATGCCTATAGCGCCAGCGTGCGTTTAGATGAAACCGCGCTGCAGCAGTTAGAGGCCTACACCCCGCTCGCACCCCTGCACCAGCCGCACAATCTGGCCGGCGTGCGCGCTTTTATGCGCCAGTTTCCGCAGGCCGTGCAGGTGGGTTGCTTTGATACCGCTTTTCACAGCCATATGCCTGCGCTCAATCGCCGCCTGCCCCTGCCTGAGCGCATCACCCGCATGGGTGTGCGCCGCTACGGTTTTCATGGCCTGTCTTACCAATTCATTCGCCAAAAATTACTCGATGCCACGCCGCGCGGCATCGGCAAAACCATCATGGCGCATCTGGGCAGCGGCGCCAGCTTATGCGCCATGGAAGGCGGCGTCAGCCTGGCCACCACCATGAGTTTTTCTGCGCTCGACGGCCTGATGATGGGCACCCGACCCGGGCATTTAGACACAGGCGTGCTGCTGTATTTGATGCAACAAGGCTGGGGCGCGAAAGAGCTAGAAACCATGCTCTACAAAGAAAGCGGCCTGCTGGGGGTCAGCGGCATCAGCGGCGATATGCGCACCCTGCGCGCCAGCGACCAGCCAAGCGCGGCAGAAGCCATCGCCCTGTTTGAGCAGCGCATCGTGCAAGAGGTGGGCAGTTTGAGCGCCACCATGGGCGGGCTGGATGTGCTGGTTTTTAGCGGCGGTATAGGCGAAAACGACGCCGCCACGCGCCTAGCCGTGTGCCAAAGGCTGGTGTATTTGGGGCTGGGCATAGACACGGCCTTGAACGACAAAGCCAATGGCTGCGGCGTGTGCAAAATCAGCCTGCCCGCCAGCCGCGTAGAAGTGTGGGTGCTGCCCACCGACGAAGGCAGCATTGCGGCGCAGGAGGCTTGGGGTTTGGTGGGGGTGGCTTGATATGGCTGAGAAAAACCGTAAATCTGCGCGAGCAAGCCAACGCCGACAAGCCGCAGCCAAACAATTGTTCATCGTGGGCATGTTGTTGCTTTTGCTGCCCGTGATCATTCCTGCGCCCGCCATCAAATCATGGTTGGGGGCTTTTCAAATTTTTGGCTTTGTTGCTTTGGTGCTGGGCTGTATAGGTTTATTGCTGGCGCAAGAGCGGCAAGGCAAGCAAAGCCCTTCGGCAAAAAAACCGTGGTACTCGTCTGGCGCCGAGTCTGCGCTGCCCGTGCAGGTGGATGCGCCAATTGTTCCCGTGGCTTTGCCTGAGCTGCCCGATCCCGCTGATTTTGTGGGCCTAGTCAGCGATAGAGCGCGTGAGCAAATGGCGCAAAGGCGTGCAGATGCAGGTTTTGCCCCCGAGACTGCGGAGTGGTCAAAATCCGTGTTGGAAGAGATCGAATGGCGGCGTTTTGAAGCCGTGGTGGAGACGCT
This sequence comes from Allobrachymonas sp., assembly GCA_035906235.1. Lineage (GTDB taxonomy): Bacteria > Pseudomonadota > Gammaproteobacteria > Burkholderiales > Burkholderiaceae_C > JAMIFN01. The sequence goes on from JAMIFN010000094.1 coordinate 1,539, forward strand.
GTTTCAGCAAATGGGCTTTGAGACCCAATCGCAGTCCCACGGCGCAGATGGCGGCGTTGATGTGTGGCTCTATTCGCGTCTCGATCGCAGCAAGGCCATGAGCTTGGTGCAGTGCAAACATTGGCATGGCACGCGCGCGGGGGTTAATTTGGTGCGTGAATTGCGCGGCGTGATGGCTTCGCACGGCGTGGGCAATGGGCAATTTGTTTGTAGCGGCGGCTTTACCCCCGATGCCGTGGCTTTCGCCCGTGATAACAGCATACGGTTGCTAGATGCGCAGGCGCTGCTGGACTTAATTGCCAAGCGCTCACCCGAACAACAGCAGGCTTTGATGCAAGTGGCACTAGAGGGCGAATATTGGCGCCCGACTTGCGCCAGTTGTGGCATCAAGCTGGTCGAGCGTAAGCCGCGCAAAGGTGGTGTACCGTTTTGGGGGTGTGCAAATTACCCAAGGTGCAAGAGCACGCTGCCCATTCGGGCACGGTCTATAGCCGGCTTTTAAGATTTTTGTATGACTGCTGCTTTCCTGCGCCACAAACTCGCGCTCTACCTCGACCTCATCCGCTGGAACCGCCCCGCAGGTTGGCTGCTGCTCTTGTGGCCGACTTTGGTGGCGCTGTGCTTGGCGGCTGGCGGTTGGCCGGGCTGGCATTTGCTCATCGTGTTCACCTTGGGCACGATTTTGATGCGCAGCGCCGGCTGCTGCGTCAACGATGTGGCCGACCGCGATTTTGACCGCCATGTGCAACGCACCACGGCGCGGCCTGTGACCAGCGGGCGCATCAGCAGCAAAGAGGCGCTGGCCGTAGGCGGCGTGCTGGCGCTGGCAGCTTTTGCGCTGGCGCTCACGACCAATGCTTTAACGGTGTATTGGTCTTTTGCGGCGCTGGCTGTGGCGCTGGCCTACCCTTTTGCCAAACGCGTCGTGTCTATGCCGCAGGCGGTGTTGGGTGTGGCGTTCAGCATGGGCATCCCCATGGCGTTTGCGGCGGTGCAGGGGCGGGTGGAATGGCCCACCGTGGCGCTGCTGATGCTGGCCAATTTGTTTTGGGTGCTGGCTTACGACACCGAATACGCCATGGTCGATAGAGACGACGATTTGAAAATCGGCATGAAAACCTCGGCCATTACCTTGGGGCGTTTTGATGTGGCGGCCATCGTCGGTTTTTATCTGCTGCATACAGCTTTGATGGCCTGTGTTTTAGGCATGAAATTCGGCTTACAGGCCGCAAAACCTGCCTGGATAGCTATTTTTAGCATAGCGGTTTTATTGGTGCTGGCGCAGATAGCCTGGCACTGGTCTTTGATCAAAACCCGCCAGCGCGAGGCTTGTTTTCGCGCCTTTACGCAAAACCATTGGATAGGGCTGCTGTGGTTTGTGGCGGTGGTGCTGATGTATGCGGTCTAGGCCATGAGCGCATCTGCCCGTCCCCTCATCATCGGCCACCGTGGGGCTTGCGGCTATTTGCCCGAACACACCCTGCAGAGCTATCAGCTGGCCATCGATATGGGGGCGGACTTTATCGAGCCTGATTTGGTGGCCACCAAAGACGGCGTGCTGATTGCGCGGCACGAACCTTGCTTGGGCGAGAGTACCGACATTGCCAGCCGCGCCGAATTTGCCAGCCGCCGCCGTAGTCGCGTGGTCGATGGTGTGGAAATACACGATTGGTTTGCCTGCGATTTAAGCTGGGCAGAGGTGCAAACCCTCAGGGCGCGGCAAATCAAACCCGAACGCGAGCAAAGCCATAACGGGCTATATGGCATACCCAGCTATGCGCAAATCTTGGAATTGGCCGCGCGTGAGAGCGCTCGCCTAGGCCGCAGCATAGGCACTTATCCTGAAACCAAACACCCCAGCTGGCACCGCAGCATAGGCTTGCCGCTAGAAGAAAAGCTGCTGGCGCAATTGGCGGCATATGGCTACAGCAGCGCCGATGCGCCCGTCATCATCCAATCGTTTGAAAGCGGCAATTTGCGCGCCCTGCGCGGGCAAACGGGTGTGCGCCTGATGCAGCTGATAGACGAAAAACCGCAGCAGGCCAGCTGGCTAAGTGCAGCGGGTTTGGCCGAAATGGCCACCTACGCCAACGGCATAGGCCCGTGGAAGGGGCATATTTTGGGCGCGAAGCTTTTGGCTAATTTTGTGGACTATGCGCACGCCGCAGGGCTTTTTGTCCACCCCTGGACTTTTCGCAATGAGCCGCCGTATTGGGTGCAGGGCGCAGCCAGCGCAGCGGATGAATATGCCCAGTTTTTTGCCGCTGGCGTGGATGGGGTGTTCAGCGATTTTGCCGATAGCGCGGTGGCGGCGCGGCAGGTCTGGCTCTAGTTGTCTCGTCATTCTGGCGCAAGCCAGAATCTCGGTTTTTCCCTCCCCCTCTGGGGGAGGGTCAGGGTGGGGGCTTTCGGGTTTAGTAAGCCCAAAACCTAAGCCCCTAACCCCCGCCTTCCCCCAAAGGGGGAAGGAGCCAAAGCCGCAAAACCTGCCTGAGCAGCTATTGTTTTTGATAGGGTAAATCTGAGATTGCGGGTCAAGCCCGCATGAGACGAATTTTTTTGGGGTGTCCAGCCTCGCCCATCACACCCTCTCAAATATCCCCGCCGCGCCTTGCCCCATGCCTATGCACATGGTCACCATGCCGTATTTCAGCTTGCGCCGTTGCAGGGCGTGGATGGTGGTGGCCGCGCGAATTGCCCCCGTTGCGCCCAAGGGGTGGCCCAGGGCAATAGCGCCGCCCAAGGGGTTCACCTTGGCGGGGTCGAGCTGCAGGGTGTTCATCACCGCCAGCGATTGCGCGGCAAAGGCTTCGTTCAGCTCGATCCAGTCCATATCGGCCAGTTGCAGGCCTGCGGCTTTGAGCGCAGCGGGGATGGCTTCAATCGGGCCTATGCCCATCAAATGTGGAGGCACGCCACGGGCGGCGTAAGACACAAACCGTGCCAGCGGCGTGAGCTTAAAGCGTTTCAAAGCCGCTTCGCTGACCACCAACAAGGCACCTGCGCCGTCTGAGGTTTGCGAGCTATTGCCCGCCGTCACGCTGCCTTTGGCGGCGAATACGGGGCGCAGTTTGGCCAAGGCTTCGAGCGTGGTGTCGGCGCGCACGCCTTCGTCTATGCTGAAGCTGCGGCTGCTGCTGACCGCTTGCAAGGCGGCCAAATCCACGCTGCGGTCGGTGACTTCCACAGGCGTGATTTCGGCGGCAAATTCACCAGCGGCTATGGCTGCTGCGGCGCGTTGGTGCGAGGTGAGCGCAAAAGCGTCTTGCGCCTCGCGGCTGATGCCGTATTTTTCGGCCACGCGCTCGCCGGTTAAGCCCATGCCGTAGGCGATGCCGTATTTGTCAATATCAGCGGTATCGGCAAAAACAGCGGGCGAGAGCGAGGGGCTATTGCCCAGCATGGGTACCATGCTCATGCTTTCCACGCCTGCGGCAATCATGACATCGGCCTCGCCCACGCGGATGCGGTCAGCCGCCATTTGGATAGCCGTCAAACCTGAGGCGCAAAAGCGATTGACGGTGACGCCGCCCACCGATTTGGGCAGGCCAGCCAGCACAGCGGCGATGCGCGCCACATTCAGCCCCTGCTGCGCTTCGGGGATGGCGCAGCCGGCAATCACATCTTCAATCGCAGCGGGGTCTAGGCCAGGCGCTTGCGCCAGCAGGCTTTTGAGCGTGTGCGCCAGCAGGTCGTCGGGGCGGGTGTTTTTGAAATAGCCTTTGTGCGCACGGCCGATAGGGGTGCGGGTGGCGGCAACGATGTAGGCGTCTTGGAGTGGGCGGGACATGGTGTGGCTCCTTTTAGCGGGAATGAAGAAAACTCCCTCCCCCTTTGGGGGAGGGTAGGGGTGGGGGCTGTAGGCTCAGGCTGTGCAGCTGCGCTTGAATGGTGCTTAAAACACCGTCTAGATTTTGGAAAATCGCATTACTGGGAAAACGCAAGACCGCAAAGCCCTGTGCTTTTAAAAATGCATCGCGGTGCTGGTCATACAGGTCTTGCGCAGCATGCTGCGAGCCGTCTAGTTCCACGATTAAGCTCGGTTGCAAGCAAGCAAAATCGACGATATAGCGGCCTATAGGGTGTTGTTTGCGAAATTTATAGCCCAATTGCTCGTGTTGTAGATGGCGCCAAAGCAGGCGCTCGCCATCCGTCATTTGCTGGCGTAGTGCGCGCGCAAATTGGCGGGTTTGGGGGCTGCTTTGGTATTGCATGGTTTTGGTGCGAAGGTGTTTTAAGCCCCCACCCTAGCCCTCCCCCAAAGGGGGAGGGAATGAGCGAGATTCAGCTCTTGGGATGGACTTGAAACCCTCACCCTAGCCCTCTCCCTCGGGGAGAGGGTATCTAGGGGAAGTTTCTCCAGCCTTGCAGCCAATCCCATGATGCAAACTTTCAGCAATTTCTGATCAATTCCGCAGCGGTTTGCCGTCTTGCAGCATGGCCATGATGCGCGCTTGGGTTTTGGGGTGCTCCAGCAGGCTGCCAAAAGCTTGGCGTTCTAGCTGCATCAGGTATTCCTCGCTGACCAAGGTGCCTGCATCTACCTCGCCGCCCGTCACCACGCCGGCAATCAAGCTGGCAATGTGGAAATCGTGTTCGCTGATAAAGCCGCCGTCGCGCATATTGATAAGTTGCCCCTGAATGGTGGCTTTGGCGCTGCGCCCGCCCACAGGGAATAGGCGTTTGGCGGGTGGGCGGTAGCCTGCAGTGTGCAGGGCTTTGGCCTCTTGTATCGCCACAAACAGCAATTCATCTTTATGCGGCACGATGGTGTCGCTCCACAGCAGATAACCCAGCTGGCGCGATTCCAATGCGCCCGTGCCCACGGTCGCCATGGCCGCAGCCGTAAAGCCTGCGGTGATAAAGGGCAGGATGTCTTTCGATGTTGTCTCTTGCATGCGCTCGGCCGCGCGGCGGGCGATATAGGCCAGGCCGCCGCCGCCTGGCACCAGCCCTACGCCGACTTCTACCAGGCCGATATAGCTTTCCATCGCCGCCACGCGCTTGGCGGCGTAAACCGACAGTTCGCAGCCGCCGCCAAGCACCATATTGCGCAGCGCCACGACAACGGGAATCTGGGCATAGCGCACGCGCAGCATGGCGTCTTGCAGGGCTTTTTCTAGCGGCTCTATGGCCTTGGCGCCGCCGCCCATAAAGGCGGGCAGCATGGCTTGCAAATCAGCGCCCGCTGAAAAGGGTGTTTCGGTGGTGCCGTTCCAAATGACTAAGCCTTGGTAGTCGCGCTCGGCCAGTTCAATGGCGGCGACTAGACCCGCGCCCAAATCGGGGCTGATGGCGTGCATTTTGGTTTTGAAGGTGAAGATGAGCACGCCCTCGGCCTCTGGCCTATCCATCGTCCACAGGCGATAGGCCTCGGTTTCTTTGACCGTGTTGCCGCCTTGCAAATAGCCAGCAGCGCCCGTGCCCAAGATGGCATCGGGGAAGTATTGGCGCTGGTACACGGGCAGACTGCGTTTGGGCGCAAAGGCGTTTTGCGCGGCTGACCATGAACCTTGCGGCGTGTGTACGCCACCGGCTTGCAACACGGCGTCGCTAAATACCCAAGCTGGCAGGGGCGCGCTGCACAGGCTTTTGCCTGCGGCAATATCGGCGGCAATCATGTCGGCCACGGCCTTCCAGCCCGCCTCTTGCCACAGCTCAAAAGGCCCTTGCGCCATGCCAAAACCCCAGCGCATGGCTTCGTCCACATCGCGGGCGGTGTGGGCAATATCAGCCAGATGCACGGCGGCGTAATGCAGGCCTTCGCGGATCACGCTCCAGACAAATTGCGCCTGTGGGTTGTTGGCCTCGCGCAGCAGTTGCAGGCGTTCAGCTGCAGGTTTTTTCAACATGCGCACGACGATGTCGTCGGCCTTTTTGCCGCCCGCCACATAGTCGCCCGTTTTCGGGTCAAAGTTGAGGATGTCTTTGCCTTGCTTTTTGTAAAAACCTGAACCCGTTTTGGCGCCCAACAAACCTTTTTCTAGCAATGCAGCCAGTGCAGGGGGTGTGGCGTAGTTGCCGTAAAAGGGGTCGGTTTCTAGGCTTAATTGGTCTTGCAGGGTTTTGATGACATGGTTTAGCGTGTCTAAACCCACCACATCAGCGGTGCGGTAGGTGGCGCTGGACGCGCGGCCTAGCTTTTTGCCGGTTAAATCGTCGGCCACATCCCAGCCTAGGCCAAATTGCTCGGTCAGTTTGGCCGTGGCCAAAATATTGGCTATGCCTATGCGGTTGGCCACGAAATTGGGCGTGTCTTGCGCCCGCACCACGCATTTGCCCAGGGTGCTGGTGACAAAGCTCTCCAGTTCGTCTTGCACCGTGGCGCTGGTGTGGCTGGTGGGGATGATTTCCACCAAGCTCATATAGCGCGGCGGGTTGAAAAAGTGGATGCCGCAAAAGCGCGACTGCAATTGCGCGGGCAGCACACTGGCCAAGCTGTTGATGGATAGACCCGAAGTGTTGGTCGCCAAAATCGCGTGCTCGGCGATGAAGGGGGCGATTTTTTGGTACAGGCTTTCTTTCCAGTCCAGGCGCTCGGCGATGGCTTCGATGATGAGGTCGCAGGCGCGCAGTTTGTCTAAATCCTCGTCGTAATTGGCGGCCTGAATCAGCGCCGCATCGGCGGCCACGCCCAGGGGTGCGGGTTTGATTTTTTGCAGATTGGCCAGGGCCTTGTGCACGATGGCGTTTTTGCCGCCTTCTTTGGCAGGCAGGTCAAACAACAGCACAGGGACTTGGCAATTGGTCAGGTGCGCGGCGATTTGCGCGCCCATGACCCCAGCGCCTAAAACCGCAACTTGGCGAATGGGAAAACGGGACATGGGGGACTCCTTCTAAGGGGGAATATCAACTACAATAATGATAGCTATTCAGGCAGGTTTTTCGGCCTAAAACGCCTAAAACACACTGAAAACTAGGGTTGAACTCGCGTCCAGACTTGGGTGCGGTAAAACGGCCCTAAATAGCCGCGCATGGCCAGGCTTTGGCCATCAGCCTGGGGGATGAGTTTGAGGCGGTATTCGCGCCCTTCTTGCGGGTCGAGAATGCGCCCGCCCGACCACTGGCCACCGTCAGCTTGGGCATCCACGCCCCTCATGATTTCCAGCGTAGCCATGGGCTGGTTTTTGCGGTCATCGGGGCATTTTTCGCACAGCTCGCCGGGCTTGGCTGCGGGGTCTAGCACCTTGACGATGCGGCCATAGAGCTTGCCGCCGCGCTGGGTGATGGCGACATGGGCTTGCACGGCGCCGGTTTTGTCGCTGTGCGTGGCCCAGACCCCTAGGGGGCTAGGCGGCTGCGCCCAAACGCTGCCTGCGCAAGCACCGCCCAAGGCAAGAGCGGCCAAGGTTCGGAACGGTTTTTGCATGACCATCCCTTTACTGCGCAGCGCCCAAGCCTAGGGCGGCGTCGGTGTTCATGATGGCTTGGCTGCCGCTTTGCGCCAGTTTCATCGCGCCTATGGCCTCGGGGAAAAGGCGGGCGAAATAGAAGCGGATGGTTTGCAGCTTGGCGGTGTAGAAGGGGTCTGTGCTGCCCGCTTTTTGCGCAGCCAAGGCCGTGCGTGCTTGCAGGCAGAACAAATAGGCAAACACCACATGCCCCATCATGCGCAGGTAGTCGGTGGCCGCCGCCGCTGCTTCGTCGGGGTTTTGCATGGCGGCAAAGCCTATGCCCATAGTGGCTTTTTCCAGCTGGCTGGCGACTTTGCCCAAGGGCGTGATGAACTCGGCCATGGCCTCGTTCACGCCTTCGTCGTCTATCAACTGCGTCAGCATCTGGCCAAATTTGCGTAGCGTCGCGCCTTGGTTCAGCAGCACTTTGCGCGCCAGCAGATCGAGCGCCTGCACGCCATTGGTACCTTCGTAAATCAGATTGATGCGGTTATCGCGGACAAATTGCTCCATGCCGTTTTCGGCAATAAAGCCGTGGCCGCCAAAGCACTGCATGGCCAAATTGGTGGCGATATGGCCGTTGTCGGTGCAAAAGGCTTTGACGATGGGGGTGAGCAGCCCCACCATTTCTTCGGCCTCTTGGCGTTGGGCTTCGTCGCTGGCGCTCAGGTGCATATCCATCAAATGCACGGCGTACAAATATAGCGCCCGCCCGCCCTCGGCATAGGCTTTGGCCGTCAGCAACATGCGGCGCACATCGGGGTGGACGATGATGGGGTCGGCGGGCAAATCGGGCGATTTTTTGCCGCTGGCGCTGCGCATTTGCAGGCGTTCTTTGGCGTAGGCCAGGGCGTTTTGGTAGGCCACCTCGCTTTGCCCTACCGATTGATTGCCCACGCCCAAGCGGGCGGCATTCATCATCACAAACATGGCGGACAAGCCTTTATTGGCTTCGCCCACCAGCGTGCCCACAGCCCCATCGAGATTCATTTGGCAGGTGGCATTGCCGTGTATGCCCATTTTGTGTTCGAGTGCGCCGCAGAAAATGGGGTTGCGCGCGCCTAGGCTGCCGTCAGCCTGGGGCAAAAATTTGGGCACGATAAAGAGCGAAATGCCTTTGCTGCCAGCCGGCGCATCGGGCAGGCGCGCTAGCACCAAATGCACGATGTTGGCGCTCATGCTGTGCTCGCCCGCCGAGATAAAAATCTTTTGCCCCGTGATGCGGTAAGTGCCGTCGCCCACAGGCTCTGCCTTGCTGCGCAGCAGGCCAAGGTCGGTGCCGCAATGCGGCTCGGTCAGGCACATCGTGCCCGTCCACGCGCCGCTGACCAATTTGGGCAAATACAGGGCTTTTTGCTCGGGCGTGCCGTGCGCCAGCAGCGCCTCATACGCGCCGTGCGACAGGCCAGGGTACATGGTCCAAGCCTGATTGCTGGCGTTGAGCATTTCGTAAAAACACTGGTTCACCACATGGGGCAGGCCCTGGCCGCTAAATTCGGGCACGCAAGACAGGGCAGGCCAGCCCGCCTCGCAATACTGGGCGTAGGCTTCTTTAAAACCATCTGGGGTTTTGACCTCGTGCGTCTGTATATCTAGCGTGCAGCCTTGGCGGTCGCCAATTTGGTTTAATGGCTGCACCACATGGGCGGCAAACTTGCCCGCTTCTTCTAATACGGCATTGATGGTGTCCACATCGACATCAGCGTGGGCGGGCATGCTGGTTTTATAGGCTTGGGTGACTTTAAGCACTTCGTGCAACACAAATTGCATATCGCGCAGGGGCGGGGCGTAGCTGGGCATGGCGGTCTCCTAGTCTGTTTGCGTCATATCTCTAACCTAGCCAGTATATCGGCTTGCAAGTTGCCGCCTTTATCCATCGTGTCAATGCAAAGCATAGCCCCATGCATTTGGAAGCTCGTCATTCCCGTGTAAACGGGAATCCATCCATTTTTAAGTGCTAAATCCGCGTTTTAGGCCGCAAAACCTGCCTGAGTAGCTCATATTTTTGATGCGACAAGGCCGAGATTGCGGGGCAAGCCCGCAATGACGGATTTTCTCTTCTCCCCCCTCTGGTGCTTAGGGTGGGGGCTGATCACGACAAGCATACCCACAGCGAAATTCAAAACCAAGCCCCTAAGCCCCGCCTTCCCCCAAAGGGGGGAAAGAGCCAAATCTCCACTTTGTGCAGGGCGGCCAAGCCCTCGCTGCGCCGCTACTGCCGCGCCTTCAGGAATTTTCATTTTCATTTCATAAACTGTAGAGGCGTGGGTGTGGGCTGTTTTGCAGGCCTATATCTCTAAGTCGTTGATTTTTCTTTATTTAAAATATGTCCCCATTATTTTTCATTTGATGAGATGGTGACTTCTATATAAATCTGACCCCTTTATTTTTGCTTGTGTAGCAGGGCTTTGCTTCTTAAAATTCAGGTCTATCAGATGTTTTCTTCGTTTTTACGACTGGGTTACCGCATGAGCAGCACTGCACGCCAACTCGAACTAGCCGCCCGACACGGGCTGTACCAACCTGCACAAGAGAAAGACGCCTGCGGCGTCGGCTTTGTGGCGCATATCAAGGGTGCCAAAAGTCACGCCATTGTGCAAAACGGCCTGAAGATTTTGGAAAACCTGGATCACCGTGGTGCGGTGGGTGCCGATGCGCTGTACGGCGACGGTGCGGGTATTTTGATTCAGTTGCCCGATGATTTTTTTCGCGCCGAAATGGCCAAGCAGGGTGTAGAGCTGCCCGCTTTTGGCGAATACGGTGTGGGGCAAATCTTTTTGCCACAAGAAAACGCCAGCCGCCGCGCTTGCGAACAAGAGTTAGAGCGCGCGGTGCAACGCGAGGGCCAAGTGGTGCTGGGCTGGCGCGATGTGCCTGTTAATCGCGACATGCCGATGTCGCCTTTGGTCAAGGCCAAAGAGCCTGTGATGCGCCAAATCTTCATCGGCCGTGGCGGCGACATCACCGTGCCCGATGCGCTGGAACGCAAGTTGTATGTCATCCGCAAAACGGCGTCGATGGCGATTCAAAACCTCGGCCTGATGCATGGCAAGGAATACTATGTGCCCAGCATGAGCTGCCGCACCATTGTCTACAAAGGCTTGCTGCTTGCTAACCAAGTGGGTGATTACTATCTGGATTTGCAGAACCCAGCTTGTATTTCTGCTTTGGCCTTGGTGCATCAACGGTTCTCGACCAATACCTTCCCTGAGTGGCCGCTGGCACACCCTTACCGTTATGTGGCACATAACGGCGAAATCAATACCGTGCGTGGCAACTTCAATTGGATGCGCGCGCGCGAAGGCGTGATGAAGTCGCCTGTGCTGGGCGATGATCTGCAAAAGCTCTACCCCATCAGCTTTGAAGGTCAGTCTGACACCGCGACGCTGGATAACGCGCTGGAATTGTTGACGGCAGCGGGCTACCCCTTGGCACACGCCATGATGATGTTGATGCCCGAGCCTTGGGAGCAGCACACCAGCATGGATGAGCGCCGCCGCGCTTTCTACGAATACCATGCTTCCATGATGGAGCCTTGGGATGGCCCTGCGGCTGTCGCCTTTACCGATGGCCGCCAGATTGGCGCCACGCTAGACCGCAATGGCCTGCGTCCGTCGCGCTATTGGCAAACCGAGGATGACCTGATCATTTGCGGCTCAGAGGCTGGTGTGTTGCACCACATCCCCGAGAGCAAGATCGTTAAAAAATGGCGCTTGCAGCCAGGCAAGATGTTCCTGATCGACCTTGAGCAAGGCCGCCTGATCGACGATGCCGAGCTGAAAAGCCAGCTGGCCAATAGCAAACCTTATCGCCAGTGGATTGGTGAGGTCTGCGTCAAGCTCGACGATGTGGTGAGCACCAGCAGCGAGCAAACCCCCCTGCCTAGCGAGCAAACCCTGCTTGACCGCCAGCAGGCTTTTGGCTACACGCAAGAAGATCTGAAATTCGTTCTCGCACCCATGGTCGGCAGTGGTGAAGAGGCCATTGGCTCTATGGGCAATGATTCGCCTTTGGCGGTTTTGTCGAACAAAAACAAAAATCTGTACAACTACTTCCGCCAGTTGTTTGCCCAGGTGACCAACCCACCTATCGACCCGATCCGCGAACAGGTGGTGATGAGCTTGACCAGCTTTATCGGCCCTAAACCCAATTTGCTCGACATTCACGCCGTCAATCCGCCCATCCGCCTTGAAGTCGATCAGCCCGTGCTGGATTTCGTGGATATGGCCAAGCTGCACGATATTGCCCAGCATACACACGGCAAATTCAAAAGCTATGTCGTCAATATCACCTACCCCGCCGACTGGGGGCGCAAGGGTGTAGAGGCCAAAATCGCTTCGCTTTGCGCTGAAGCGCTTGATGCGATCAAGAGTGGCCACAATATTTTGATTCTGTCGGATCGTGCCACCAGCGATAAACGCATTCCGATTCCGGCTCTGCTGGCGCTCTCTGCTATTCACCAGCATTTGGTGCGTGTGGGGCAGCGTTGCAATGCGGGGCTGGTGGTGGAAACGGCTTCTGCACGAGAAGTGCACCATTTCGCTTTGCTGGCAGGTTATGGCGCAGAAGCCGTACACCCCTATCTGGCGCTAGAAACCGTGCAAGAGCTGGCTTTGCAAAGCAGCGATGTCACGCCTGAAAAAGCCGTGTACCACTACACCAAGGCCATAGGCAAAGGCTTGAATAAAGTCATGTCCAAAATGGGCATTTCGACCTACATGTCTTACTGCGGCTCGCAAATTTTTGAGGCCATAGGCCTGAACAGCGAGTTTGTTGGCAAGTATTTCTATGGCACACCGACGCAGGTGGGTGGTATCGGGGTGTTTG
>JAMIFN010000095.1:0-33240 GCA_035906235.1 Allobrachymonas sp.
CAAAGGCACAGACTTATCCGTACACGACCAAGATGCGCTCGATTCGATTGCGGATTTGATGAACAACAGACCGAGGATGACGCTGGACTGGAAAACACCGTATCAGACCTTTGCGGGCTTTATGCAGGCCATTGCTGAAAAAGCTCAGGCTACCATCAACTAAACTTGCCACCGTTGCACTTCAGGTTTGAATCCGCCCAGGCACAAAAAAAACTGCTCAAGAAAGGTCAAGCCCTTCTTGACGATTTGGCGCAGCAGCCAGCGGATGTTGTGAGAGTCAACTTCGAGAGAGTCGGAGGTTGTCCGACTCAAGGTGGCTACCTACAATTTGCTTCGGAATAAGCTGCAAGTAGCCATGTTGGTGAAATTTGTTGAGAGTGAGCAAGAAGCCTATCGGCTATTTTTTAAAGACATTCCCAACCCACCTCAGGATCAAGAGTCATTCACTGTGCGCATACCCAAAACCAATCGCCTGTCCTCTGCTTCTTGGCGAGAATTGCAACAATATGTACGAAGCATTACAGATAAAAAGCTCGCTGCGATGCGGGCACAAGAAATCGAGAAAAATGGGGCGCCCGCGCAAAATGAAGTTTGGCATTAGCGAAGGCATGGTGCTAGCCGCCAGCCACGCCGATGAAAAAGCCCAGCCTGGTATTTACATCCTCGAACCCGTGGCGGGCGCGCAGGTGGGGATGCGGATTCATTAAACGCAGCGCGTTTTAGCTGAATGCGCCCGCAGCCATATTGATGACGATGGCCAAGATCATGGTGTTGAAGAAGAAAGCCTGCACGCAGTGCAGCAGCACCAATAGGCGCATGGGGCGTGAGTTGATGTTGATGTCTGCCGTTTGCGCCGAAGTGCCGATGATGCAGGAGAAGTAAAGGAAATCAGCGTACAGGGGTTGCGTGGTATCAGGAAACAGCAGGCCGCCCGCCAGCCCCTGGCTTTGGGCGCGGTAGTAATCGTGCGCGTAGTGGAAGGCAAAGCTGATTTGCGTAAAAGCCCAGGCGCTGATGACCGTGCCTATGGCCAGCGCCAAATGGCTGGCGCTTTGCAGGCCGCTGGTTTGCGTTTTGATGGCGGCCATTTGCCCCGGAACCGAGAACAAAATAGCCGCGCTGGAAGCCATGACCAGCAACAACACGAAAAAGCGCCCATCATCCTCTTGTTCAGCTCGATCTTGTATGTGCTCGGGCGCGGCGCGCAAAATCAGCCGCAGGCTGAGGGCGATATAAACAGCAGCGCCCGCATTCCAGGCCAGCAGCACGCGGGTGCTTTCCAGCATAGGCCAGCAGTGGGGCAGCAGGGCGTAGGCTAAAGCCATGAGCGCCAAAGACAGCCACAAACGCGGGTGCAGACTAATGGGGCGGTGCAAAGGGTGATGCCAAGAGCGGCGTAGGGGCGCTTTCATGTGGGGTGTTGTGCTGGTGGCGTATAAAGGCCGGAGTCTAGCGCTATAATGGCAGGCTTCGTAGCGTTTGGCGGCTGCCGCGACGAAGTGTTTTCACCCACCTAAGAGCCTTTCCAATACAAGAGAAAGACCGACCGTGGAAAAGCGCCGCCATTTCAACTGAAAGAGAACTTCTGATGAGCACTACTAGCGCTAAACCCGCAGAGGTGGTTCATGAGTGGTTTGTGATTGATGCCGCCGATAAGGTACTGGGTCGCGTTGCCAGCGAAGTAGCCGCCCGCCTGCGTGGTAAACACAAAGCCATTTATACCCCTCATGTCGATACAGGTGATTTCATTGTCATCGTTAACGCCGCCAAAATCCGCGTTACGGGCAACAAAAACCTCGACAAGATCTACTACCGCCACACGGGTTATCCCGGCGGTATCCGCCAAATCAATTTCCGCGATATGCAAGCCAAAGCCCCTGGCCGTGCGCTGGAAAAAGCGGTTAAAGGCATGTTGCCCAAGGGTCCCTTGGGTTACGCCATGATCAAAAAGCTGAAAGTTTATGGCGGTGCCGAGCATCCCCATACTGCTCAGCAGCCCAAAGTGCTTGATATTTGAGGAGCCGACAAATGATTGGTGAATGGAACAACGGCACTGGCCGCCGCAAAAGCAGCGTAGCCCGTGTTTTCCTCAAAAAAGGTTCAGGCAAGATCGTGATCAACGGCAAAGCCATTGGTGACTATTTCGGTCGTCCTACTTCTATCATGATCGCCAAGCAGCCTCTGGTGCTGACTGAAAATGTTGAAACTTTCGACATCCAAGTCAATGTGCATGGTGGTGGCGAGTCTGGTCAAGCGGGTGCTGTGCGCCACGGTATCACGCGCGCCCTGATCGACTACGAAGCAAGCTTGAAACCTACCCTCAGCGCTGCTGGCTATGTCACGCGTGATGCGCGTGAGGTCGAGCGTAAAAAAGTGGGCTTCCGTTCAGCCCGCCGCCGCAAACAGTTCAGCAAGCGTTAATTTTCGCTTTTTGCATCTGTTTTGCAGCAAAAGCCGTCAGGGGCAACCTTGGCGGTTTTTTTATGGCTAATAATTTGGCGCTATGGCTATTTCTTCCCCCGCCTGTGGCGGCTCCCCTACCCAAGATATGTACTGGATGCGCCGCGCCCTGTCGCTGGCGCAGCAGAGTTTGATTGTGAGCAACCCCAATCCACGGGTGGGCTGCACCATCGTGCGCGATGGTCAATTATTGGCCCAGGGTTTTACCCAGGCCGCAGGCAGCCGCCATGCCGAGGCGCAGGCGCTGCATGAGGCTGCGCAGCAAGGTGTGGATGTGCGCGGCGCGACGGCATTCGTCACGCTGGAGCCTTGCAGCCACACGGGGCGCACGCCGCCTTGTGCCGATGCGCTAATTGCTGCAGGTTTAGCCCGCGTGGTGTGCGCGGTGCAAGACCCTAACCCCTTGGTCGCGGGGCAGGGCATAGCCCGCCTGCAAGCTGCTGGTATCGCTGTGGATGTGGGGGGTTTGGCAGCTGAAGCACGGCAGCTCAATATCGGATTTTTCAGCCGTATCGAGCGCCAGCGCCCTTGGCTGCGCCTGAAAATCGCTGCATCTTTAGATGGTTTTACGGCGCTGCCCAATGGCCAAAGCCAGTGGATTACGGGCGAGCTGGCGCGGCAAGATGGCCAGGCTTGGCGCGCCCGTGCGTGTGCGGTGCTTACCGGCGTGGGTACGGTGCTGGCCGATGATCCCTTGCTGAATGTGCGCGGACTAGCCGTGCAGCGCCAGCCGCATGTGCTGATCGTTGATAGCCAATTGCGCACCCCGACTACTGCAAAAACAATAGCTGCTCAGGCAGGTTTTTTGCGGAAAATCGTTATTTTTCATCTTAAAAATGCAGATGCAGTTAAAGCCGCTGCGCTGCAAGCTGCGGGGGCGGAAGCGGGTCTGCAATTGGTCGCCTTGCCCGATGATGCCGCTGGGCGTGTAGATTTGGCTGCGCTTGTGGCCTGGCTGCATGCGCATTTGCCGGTGAATGAATTGCATGTGGAGGCGGGCGCCACTTTAAACGGGGCGCTGCTGCAAGCGGGTTTAGTGGATGAACTGCTGTACTACCAAGCGCCCAAGCTGCTGGGTGTTGGCCGGCCAGCCGCGCAGTTGCCAGCGCTTCGCCATGTCGATGACGCTGTGCCACTGCAGCCCTTGAGCGCCGAGCGCTTAGGCGGCGATATGCGCCTACAGCTTTTAACGGCGGCGGGGCAGGCGTTTTGGGACTCAAGCGCCTTAGCCTAAGGGATAATCACGCCTTTGCCAGCGGGCCAAAATGGATCAGGCCTGCCCAGATTGAAATACTGCACCATGAAATACCTCTCTACCCGTGGCGACAACACGCCCCGCGCTTTTTCTGAAATTTTGCTCGAAGGCTTGGCGCCCGATGGCGGCCTGTATATGCCCGAAAGCTACCCGCAAGTGGGCGGCGACAAACTGCAAGCCCTGCGCCAAGTTTGGCAAGAAAAAGGTTATGCGGCGCTGGCGTTTGAGATTTTGTCCCTCTATATCGACGACATTCCCGCAGCCGATCTGCAAGCCATTTGCGCCAAAACCTATACCGCAGAAGTGTTTGGCACCGAGGCCATCGTGCCCGTGCGCCAGCTCGACGGCGATTTGCATATCGAAGCCCTGTCTAACGGCCCCACTCTGGCCTTTAAAGACATGGCCATGCAATTGCTCGGCAATTTGTTTGAATACGAATTGGCGCGCCGTGGCCAAAGCCTGAATATTTTGGGCGCCACCAGTGGCGATACGGGCAGCGCAGCCGAATACGCCATGCGCGGCAAAAAAGGCGTGCGCGTGTTTATGACCAGCCCGCACGGGCGCATGAGCCCCTTCCAACAGGCGCAAATGTTCAGCCTGATGGACGAGAACATCCACAACATCGCCATCGAGGGCGTGTTTGACGACTGCCAAGATATGGTTAAAGCCGTCAGCAACGATTTGGCCTTTAAGCGCCAATACCAAATCGGCACGGTCAATTCGATCAACTGGGCGCGTTTGCTGGCCCAGGTGGTGTACTACTTTGCGGGCTATTTCCAAGTGACCAGCAGCAATGAAGAGCGCGTGTCTTTCGCCGTGCCATCGGGCAATTTTGGCAATGTCTGCGCCGGCCATGTGGCACGGCAAATGGGCTTGCCGATTGCCAAACTGGTGGTGGCGACCAATGAAAACGATGTCTTGGACGAATTTTTCAAAACCGGCGTCTACCGTGTGCGCGACAGCGCCCACACTTACGAAACCTCTAGCCCCAGCATGGACATCAGCAAGGCCAGCAATTTCGAACGCTTTGTGTTCGATTTGCTTGGGCGCGATGGTGCGCAAACGCAGGCGCTGTTTACCACCGCGCTGCAAACCCAGGGATTTTTCGATTTATCGCAATCGGTGGCCTTCAAAATTTGCGCCAGCCGTTATGGTTTTTGCAGTGGGCGCAGCACCCATGCTGACCGCTTGGGCACCATCAAAACCACTTTTGCGCAGTTTGGCGATATGGTCGATACGCACACCGCAGACGCCATCAAAGTGGCGCGCGAAAACCTGATTGCTGGCCAAACCATGGTGGTTTTGGAAACTGCCCTGCCGATTAAATTTGCCGCCACTATTGTTGAGGCACTGGGGCAAGAGCCCAGCCGCCCCGCGCAGTTTGCAGGCATCGAGGATTTGCCCAAGCGCGTGCAGGTGATGCCGGCAAATACCCAGCAAATTAAAGATTACATCGCCAAGGTTTGCGCCTAAATTTGCAGCCTTGCCGTGAATACCCAGCCGCACCAGCCGCCGCGTTTTTCCGCCATCGATGCCCTGCGCGGCGCGGCCTGTGTGTGGATGGCCGTTTTCCATTTTTGCTTTGATCTGCGGGTCTTTGGCTGGCAGCCGGATTGGAATTTTTACCGCGATCCGTTTTGGACCTGGCAGCGCGTGGGCATTTTGTCGACCTTCTTGTTTTGTGCGGGCTTGGGCCAGGGTATGGCCATACACCAGGGGCAAAACTGGGCGCGTTTTTGGCGGCGCTGGTGGCAGGTGGCAGCCGGCGCGCTTTTGGTCAGCCTGGCCACTTATGGCGCTTTTGCTCAGCGTTTTGTTTACTTTGGCACTTTGCACGGCATCGCCGTGATGCTGCTGCTGGTGCGTTTATTGGCGCCGCGCCTGCCGTTTTGGGCTTTGCTCTTCGGGGCTGCGCTTTGTGTAGGCGGGCACCAGGCCTACCAGCAGGCACTGCAGCTGGGGCTGGGTTTGCCGGCGGTATTTGATGCACGCAGCTTAAGCTGGCTGGGCTTGGTTAGCCATAAACCCGCGACGGAAGATTTTGTTCCGCTCCTGCCCTGGCTGGGCGTGATGCTGGCGGGCGTGGCCTTAGGGCGCAGCGTGCAGCCTTGGGCGGCGCGGCGTGGCCTGGCCTTGCAAGCCCCGGCAGTTTTCGCCCCGCTGGTGCTGTTGGGGCGACACAGCCTGTCCTTTTATTTGCTGCACCAGCCCGTTTTGTGGGGCTTGCTTTATGGGGCAGCTTATTTGGGTTTGCGGCCTGTTTAATGCCGCCCAGCCCTGCGAAGTCTTTTAGAATTGCCCCTGTTCTTCCCTTCGTTTTTCTTTTTCCTTTCTTGTGCTGATAAGGCCGATCATGAGTACCAAAAAACCTGCAACCAAAACTACTAAAAAAGTAGCTGCTCAGGCAGCATCTGCGCCAGAAAATGCCAAAATAGCTGCTAAAAATGGCCCTAAAAAAGTGGTCTTGGCTTACTCTGGTGGTTTGGACACTTCCATCATCTTGAAATGGCTGCAAGACGAATACGGCTGCGAAGTCGTCACCTTTACCGCCGATTTGGGTCAGGGCGAAGAGATCGAGCCCGCGCGCGCCAAAGCCCTGAAGATGGGCATCAAAAAAGAAAACATCTTTATCGAAGACCTGCGCGAAGAATTTGTGCGCGATTTCGTCTTCCCTATGTTCCGCGCCAACGCCCTGTACGAAGGCGAATACCTGCTGGGCACATCTATCGCGCGCCCCTTGATTGCCAAACGACTGGTAGAAATCGCCAAAAAAACCGGTGGCGACGCCATCAGCCACGGCGCTACGGGCAAGGGCAATGACCAAGTGCGTTTTGAACTCGGCGCTTACGCCCTGATGCCCAATGTCAAAGTGATTGCACCTTGGCGCGAATGGGATTTGCTCAGCCGCGAAAAGCTGCTGGCTTATGCTGATAAACACGGCATCCCCGTCGATTTCAAAAAACGCAAAGGCGGCGGCGCGCCCTACAGCATGGATGCCAATTTGCTGCACATCAGCTACGAAGGCGGCGTGCTGGAAGACCCCGATTTCGCCCCTGAAGACGATATGTGGCGCTGGACGAAAAGCCCAGAAAAAGCGCTGGCCAAACCGCAAATCATCGAGCTGACTTATGCCCGTGGCGATGTGGTGGCCATTGATGGCAAAAAACTCAGCCCCGCGCAAGTGCTGACCCTGCTGAACAAAATCGGGGGCGAGCACGGCATCGGCCGCTTAGACAAAGTGGAAAACCGCTTTGTGGGCATGAAAAGCCGTGGCTGCTACGAAACCCCAGGCGGCACGATTTTGCTGGCCGGCCACCGCGCGATTGAATCGATCACGCTGGACCGCGAAGTGCTGGCGCTCAAAGACGATTTGATGCCGCGCTATGCCCGCATGATCTACAACGGTTTCTGGTTCAGCCCAGAGCGTGAATTGCTGCAAAAGCTGATCGACGAATCGCAAACCACCGTCAATGGCACGGTTAAATTGAAACTGTTCAAGGGCGGCATCACCGTGGTGGGCCGCAGCAGCCCAGACAGCCTGTTTGACGCCAAAATTTCGACTTTTGAAGACGACAACGGCGCTTACGACCAAGCTGATGCAGGCGGTTTTATCAAACTCAACGCCCTGCGTCTGCGCATTGCTGCCAATAAAAAAGCGGCAGATGCCCAAAAAGGTGCAAAAAAAGCCGCGCCCAAAGCCCCCGCTAAAACCCTAGCCCAGCCTGCTGCGCAAGCCGCCGCTAAACCTGCCGCTAAACCTGCCGCTAAACCTGCCGCTAAACCTGCCGCTAAACCTGCCGCGAAAGCGACAAAGCCGGTTGCAAAAACGGCAGCTAAGCCCGCAGCGCCAGCAGCCGCCAAGCCCGTAGCCAAAAAAACCGCAAAGAAATAAACCATGACGACCGATACCCTGAGCCCCGTCACCCTAACGACCAAAGCCAATGTTTACTTTGATGGCAAATGCGTCAGCCACAGCTTTACCACCGCCAGTGGCGAGAAAAAATCGGTGGGCGTGGTGCTGCCCGCAACGCTGAATTTCGGCACCGCAGCGGCTGAAATCATGGAATGCGTGGCCGGCAGCTGCCGCTACCGCTTAAAAGACAGCGCCGAGTGGAAAACCGCCCATGCGGGCGAGTCTTTCCACATCCCTGCCAACTCGTCTTTTGATATCGAAGTGGCCGAGGCTTTTCACTACATCTGCCATTACGCTTAGGGAACATCTGCACACCCCATTTCGGCGCTGGCACCTCACCATCAGGGGCAGGCTACTTTTTGTTCAAAAAACTCACCAGAACGCCCCCTATGGCTCGTTTTTTGGCCTTGTGTCCCATCCTGATGGCAGAGCGCCAGCATCCCAAAAGGGTTATGCAGAGGCTCCTTAAGGCAAAAGTTTCGTTATGGAATTTGCAGAACTTCATTCTTATTTGCCTTGTGGCGAGAGTGCGGCTTTGCAGTTCGGTGCTATGGTTATCCAGAGCCCATTGCTCTGCCTCTTTGATTCAACACTCCCAAAAGGAAAATCATCATGAAATTGCAAAAACTCTGCGTTGCTTCCGCTTTCTTTGCTACTGGTTTGGCTTTTGCTGCCACGGCAGCTACGCCTCATATCGATGCGGTGCAGACCAAACAAGCTGCCCGCATTGAGCAAGGTGTTGCCAGTGGTGAACTGACACAAAAAGAAGCAGCGCATCTGGATAAGCAGCAAAACCGTATTGCCGAACATGAAGGCATGGCCAAAGCCGATGGCAAAGTCACGAAAAAAGAGCGTATGCAGCTGCACCGCCAACAACGCCGTGCTAGCCACGCTATCCACCACCAAAAACACGATAAACAAAAAGCCAAATAATGCTGGGCTACTGCCAGCAGCTGCGCTGCAGCGCCTAGAGGCAAGCAGCAGGCACAACAACGGCTACACTCGAGATTGAACTCGGGAGTAGCCGTTTTGTTTATTCATCTCATCGTCATCGCTTGGATTTTTGTGGCCTTGTTAGTGGCAGTAGCCGAAGCTGCTGCGCCTAATGGCACCGTGCTGGGTGCCATTTTTACGTTTTTGGGTTGGGGCGTGATTCCGCTATCCATCGTGGTGTATATCTTGGCCACGCCCATGCGCCGCGCCAAACGCCGTGCGCAAGAGCAAACGCTAGAACAAAACCTCAAAGCGCCTGCCACCAGCCCTAACCCCGAGGAAACCGACCATGCGTGAACTCAGCGCCATAGAAGCCCGCGTACTGGGCACCCTGATGGAAAAAGCCCGCACCGTGCCCGATAGCTACCCGCTGTCGATCAACAGTTTGCTATCAGGCTGCAACCAAAAAACCAGCCGCGAACCCTTGATGGAAATCGATGAGGCGCAAGCACAAGACGCCTTAAACGGCCTGCGCAGCCTGAGTTTGGTGTTTGAGGCCACGGGCGCGCGTGTAGCGCGGTATGAACACAACAGCCAACGCGGTTTGGCAGTGGATGAAGCCCAAGCCGTGCTGCTGGGTTTGCTGATGCTGCGTGGGGCGCAAACCCCGGCCGAGCTGCGCAGCAATGCGGATCGTTGGTACAAATTTGCCGACAGCGCTGCTGTGGAAGCCGTGCTGCAGACGCTGAAAACGCGGGGCGATGAAGGCGGCGCGGCCTATGTGGCGTTGCTGCCCAAAGCCCCGGGCGCGCGCGAGGCGCGTTGGGTGCATTTGCTTTGCGGCATGCCCGATATCAGCCAACTGCCCGCGCACAGCGGCGGAGCGGCAGATGAGGCCAGTTTGCTTGCCCGTGTTACCACCTTGGAGGCACGCGCCTTGCTGCAAGAGACGCGCATGGCTGCTTTGCAAGCGCAGCTGGCGGCTTTGTGCACGCAATTGGGCATCGCTACTGATGCGGCTTTGGCTGCGGATTTGGCGCAAGAATCTGCGAGCCTAGCCCCTGAAGTCGATAGGCTGGTTTGAGCTGTCATGCCATTGACTTTTGGTTCATAGAAAATGCGGCCTTTTGTGCGCGGCTTTGATGCTGGGAGTACATCGTATGTCGATAAGAGAGGAAAACCGTGGCCTTAGACCCCGTATTCGCCGTGATTGATTTGGGCTCCAACAGCTTTCGTTTAGAGCTTTCCACCATGACTAAAGGCAAGTTCAAGCGCTTGGCCTATCACAAAGAAACCGTGCGCTTGGGCGGCGGTTTGGACGCTGAAAAAAACCTCAGCCCTGCCGCTTTAGATAAAGGTCTGGCCTGCCTGCGCCAATTTGCCCAAGTGCTGGCGCAAGCGCAGCCGCACTATGTGCGTGCCATTGCCACGCAAACTCTGCGCGAGGCGAAAAATGCGGCGGTGTTCGCCCAAGAAGCCGAGGCGATTTTGGGTTGCCCCATGGAGATCATCAGCGGGCGTGAAGAGGCGCGTTTGATTTACCAGGGCGTGTCTTCGCGCCTGCCACTCAGCAGCGAGCAGCGTTTGGTGATGGATATTGGCGGGCGTTCGACCGAAATCATCAGCGGGCAGGGTGGGGCGGCGCGGGTGGCCGAGTCTTTCCCTATCGGTTCGGTTTCTATGTCGCAGCAGTTTTTTCCAGAGGGGCGCCTGAATAAAACGGCGTTTGCAGCTGCCCAGCGCGGTGCGCAAAGCATCTTAGGGGATTTGCTGGTGCTCTACCCTAAACGAGATTGGACGCTGGCCTATGGTTCGGCCGGCACCACCAGCGCCGTGGCCGATATTTTGCAGGCTGCAGGTTTTGCGACCGATGCCGTCAGCCTAGAGGGGTTGGACTGGCTAGAGGCGCAAATGCTGCAAGCAGGTAGCAGCGCTGAGTTGCAATTGCCTGGTCTGAAAGAAGACCGCCGCCCCGTGCTAGGCGGTGGTTTTGCCACCCTGCGTGCTTTGTTTAGCGCGTTGGATATCACTGAGCTGAAAATCGTCAGCGGCGCACTGCGTCACGGCGTGTTGCAAGAACTGTTGAAAAGCTCGGTGGTTCCCGCGCTGTAAAACGAGGCTTAGAAAGCGCATGAAAAAAGCCCCATTGCTGGGGCTTTTGCTTGCGAGGCCATGCATGGGCCATGCAGTTTAGGCATCTAACAGGATGCGCAGCATGCGGCGCAGGGGCTCGGCTGCCCCCCAGAGCAATTGATCGCCCACGGTAAACGCGCCCACATATTCAGGCCCCATGGCCAGTTTGCGGATACGGCCGACAGGGATTTGCAGCGTGCCCGTCACGGCCACAGGCGTCAAATCGGTGATGGTGGCTTCGCGCGTGTTGGGCACGACTTTGGCCCAGGGATTGTCGGCGGCGATCATGGCCTCAATATCGGCCGTGGGCACATCTTTTTTCAGCTTAAAGGTCAATGCCTGGCTGTGGCAGCGCATGGCGCCTACGCGCACGCAAAAACCGTCAACAGGGATGGCTGCAGTGCCAAAACCTTCACCCTGGCCAAGGATTTTGTTGGTCTCGGCCATGCCTTTCCATTCTTCTTTGGATTGGCCATTGCCCAGGTCTTTGTCGATCCAAGGAATCAGCGAGCCGCCCAGGGGTACGCCAAAGTTTTTGGTTTCGCCATCGCTCAGGCTGCGTTGCTTGTCGATGACCATGCGGTCGATTTCCAAAATCGCGCTTTTCGGGTCGTCCA
Organism: Allobrachymonas sp.; assembly: GCA_035906235.1. Lineage (GTDB taxonomy): Bacteria > Pseudomonadota > Gammaproteobacteria > Burkholderiales > Burkholderiaceae_C > JAMIFN01. The sequence goes on from JAMIFN010000095.1 coordinate 11,312, forward strand.
GCAGGGATTTAACCGTGGCGTTGAGCGTGCCGTACTGCGTCAGCAGTTCGCGCATATGCTGCGCGCCGCCGCCCGATGCGGCTTGGTAGGTTTGCGTGCTCATCCACTCAACCAAGCCAGCCTTATAGAGCGCGCCCACGCCGATCAGCATGCAGCTGACGGTGCAATTGCCACCCACCCAGTTTTTGCCGCCAGCGGCCAGCGCGTTTTTGATGACGGGCATATTCACGGGGTCAAGCACGATGACGGCGTCTTTTTCCATGCGCAGCGATGATGCTGCATCAATCCAATGCCCATTCCAGCCCGCTGCCCGCAGCTTGGGGTAAACCTCGTTGGTGTAGTCACCGCCTTGGGCCGTGAGGATGATGTCGCATTTTTTCAGCGCTTCGATATCGTGTGCGTCTTTCAGCTTGCTTTCGTTTTTGGCCATGGCAGGCGCTTGGCCGCCAGCATTGCTGGTGGAGAAAAACACGGGCTCGATCAGGGCGAAATCCCCCTCGGCCTGCATACGATCCATCAAAACCGAGCCGACCATGCCGCGCCAGCCGACCAAACCCACCAGATTGCCTACTTTATTGGCCATTTTTACCGCCTATATACCCAAGGTGAAATAATATGATTTTGATAGCTGCTCAGGCAGGTTTTACGGCCTAAACAGCGAAAAACAGTGTAAAAAATATGCTGGATGCCCCGCTGCTTTGAGCCGCTAAGTCAGACCAGAAGCGGCAATTTTACGCTGCAGTGCAGCATTGCTTGTCATGCGGGCGTAAAAAAACCGCCATCTTTATGGCGGTTTTTACAGCTGGGCAGTGCGATTAAATCAAGAAAGATGCTTTGCTCTTGCCGGCAGCAATGGCAGCGGCTAACCAGCGGGGTTGTTTGCCGCGGCCAGTCCAGGTGTTGTCGGGGTTTTGTGGGTCGCGGTATTTAGGCGCAACGCTGGCGCGGGCGTCACCAGGGGCCTTGCGCGGAGCTGCAGCGTTGGCTGATAAACCCAGCTCGCGAGCGGTTAAAGCAAAATCGGCAATGATTTTCTTGGCATTTTTAATTGCCTCAGCGCGCTGCGATTGCAGGGCTTGTTCAATTTGAGAATTCAGCGCGTCGCGCTGGGCTTTCAATTGGTCGATATTTTGCATGGTATAGATATCCTTTTAAATAAGGCTGGAACAGCGCGGGCGATTATAGGGTGTAAATTGCCAGTTAAAGATTTATTTATTTGTAAACAAATGTTTGCAATGCGTGCCAAGTTTTCTCTATACCCCCTTGGTGTTGCTGCAAATACTGCCTAAATGCCGCCTGCTCATGCCCATCTTGGACGCTATTTTGCTGCGCCCATTGCACAGCCTGCGACATGTTTTCGGCAGATTGGGCTAAACCGGCAGCTAGAGCTGCGGCACTAGGCTCGGCAAAATTATAGGTATGCGGCCCCAGAATAACGGGGCAATAACAGGCGAGCGCCTCAATTAAATTTTGGCCCCCAAAAGGCAAAAAGCTGCCACCCATCAGGGCGCTATCGCTTAAAGCGTAATAAAAAGCCATTTCCCCCATGCTGTCGCCCAGCAGCAGGGTTTTAGCCTGGAGTGCTGGAGTCTGCGCCCAATCTCGTCGGCGCAGAACCCGCCAGCCTGCGGCGCTGGCTAATTGGGCAATTTCATCAAAGCGTTGCGGGTGGCGCGGCACGATGGCAGGTACGCAGTTTGCGGGTAGGGGTTGCTGGGCCAGGGCTTGTAGAAATAAGGCTTCTTCGCCTTCGCGTGAACTGGCTAAGGTGATAATGCGGCAGGATTGCCAGCGTGATTTCAGCGCCTGGGCTTGCTGGATTTGCGTGGCGCTGGGTTGTTGATCAAATTTGATATTGCCGGTGATGCCCAATATGCGGCTGCCTAATTGCGTAAAACGCTGCGCGTCTGCGAAACTTTGTGCCAATACGCCGGTTAATGCACTATAGGCGGGCAGGGCCAGCTTGGGTAAGCGTTGGGCTTTGCGCAGCGATTTTTCGCTTAAACGCCCGTTAATCAGCACCATGGGTATATGCTGCTTTTGGGCTTGCGCCAGCATATTCGGCCAGACCTCGGTTTCCATGAGTAAACCTAGGCGTGGCTGAAAATGGCGGTAAAAGCGCTGCGCCGCGCCGGGTATATCCCAGGGTAGCCAAACCAATTGGGTATGTGCATCCTGCAGTTTTTCGCCTTCTGCCCAGCCTGTGGCAGTGCTGCAGGTGAGCAGCAGCGGCGTATCGGGGTTTTGCGCCCGCCAGGGTTTCAGCAATAAGGCCGCCGTGCGCATTTCGCCCAGCGATACGGCATGCAACCAAACTGCGCCCGGCGTGGGTTTTAAATCGCCATAAAAACCTAGGCGTTGGCCGATGCGCTGGGTGTAAGCCCGTTCTTTGCGCCCACGCCAAAATAGGCGCAGCAGCAAGATGGGCAGGGCTAAGCGCAGCAGGCAGCTGTAAATGGGGCGGTTTAGCCAAGCCATGCGGTATAAAAATAGGAGCTGCTCAGGCAGGTTTTACGGCTTAAAACGCCAAAAACATGCCTAAAAATCAATGCGCAGCACCGCCTAACACCGCATCGGGCTTCACACGCAACAGCAGCGCCGTCATGTCAGCGGCAATGCGTTGCAACGCAGCTTCGCTATGGCCTTCAAAGCGCAGCACCAGCACGGGCGTGGTGTTGCTGGCACGAATCAGGCCAAAGCCATCGGGCCAATCGACACGCAGGCCGTCTATGGTGTTGACCTTGGCAGGCTGAGCAAATTCACTGGCGTAGGCTTGCAATTGCGCCACCAGCGCGTGCGGCTCGCCTTCCGCGCAAGCTACATTCAATTCGGGGGTAGAGCAGCTCGTCGGCAGGGCTTCTAGCACCGCATTGGTATCGGCGTGGCGGCTCAAAATCTCCAGCAGGCGGCAGCCCGCGTAAGTGCCGTCATCAAAGCCGTACCAGCGTTCTTTGAAGAAAATATGCCCGCTCATCTCGCCGCCCAAAGGCGAATCGAGCTCTTTCATGCGAGCCTTGATGAGGGAATGGCCAGTTTTGAACATCACGGCCTGCCCGCCTGCAGCCTCGATCGCGGGCGCCAGGCGTTGGCTGCATTTCACATCAAACACAATCGCCCCACCTGGAGCGCGGCTCAAGACATCTTGCGCAAACAGCACCATTTGGCGGTCGGGGTAAATCACTTCGCCAGCCTTGGTGACCACGCCTAGGCGGTCGCCGTCGCCGTCAAAAGCAAAGCCCAGCTCGGCATCGGTTTCGCGTAGCAGGCGCTGCACATCAGCTAAATTTTCTAACTTGCTGGGGTCGGGGTGGTGGTTGGGGAAGTTGCCATCGACCTCGCTAAACAGCTCGATCACCTCGCAGCCCAAAGCGCGGAAGATGGCAGGCGCTGAGGCGCCCGCAATGCCGTTGCCGCTGTCGAGCACGATTTTCATGGGGCGGCTCAAACGGATATCGCCGGCGATGCGTTGCAAATAATCGGCCTGAATGTCTTCGCTGCGCAGCTTGCCTTGCTGGGCGCTTGCGGGCACGCCCGCCTCCATACTGCGGCGCAGGGCTTGAATGTCGTCGCCAAAAATAGCTTTGCCCGCCAGCACCATTTTGAAACCGTTGTAGTTTTTCGGGTTGTGGCTGCCGGTGATTTGAATGCCGCTGCTGCACAGGGTGCTGGCGGCAAAGTAGAGCTGGGGCGTGGTGACCATGCCCACATCCAGCACATCAACGCCGCTGCTGCGCAAACCCGCAATCAGGGCGGCTGATAGCTCGGGCCCGCTTAAACGCCCATCGCGCCCCACGGCCACGGTTTGCTCTCCCAGCGCCAAAGCTTGCGCACCAAAGGCCGCGCCCAGGGCTTGCGCCACGGCGGGGTTGAGTTGCTCGGGCACAGTGCCACGGATGTCGTAGGCTTTGAAAATGGCGGGGTTCAGTTGCATGGTTTTTGGCTCTGGTCGAATAGCTGTAGGGCGCGATTATGGCAAAGCTGTGGACTACACTTGCCAACTATGAACCACGCAGCATCCTCCCGCTTTATCACCTTCGAAGGCATAGACGGCGCTGGCAAGTCCACGCATATTCCGCGTTTGGCCGAGCATTTGCGCAGCCAGGGGCGTGATGTGCTGCTCACGCGCGAGCCTGGCGGCACGCCCTTGGCGGAAAAACTGCGCAGTCTGCTCTTGCACGAGGACATGGACAGCATGACCGAGGCCTTGTTGATGTTTGCCGCGCGGCGCGACCATTTGCAAACCGTGATCGAGCCTGCGCTGGCAGCGGGTAAAACCGTGCTGTGCGACCGTTTCACCGACGCCAGCTTTGCTTACCAAGGCGGTGGGCGCGGTTTTGATTTGCAGGTCTTGCAAACCCTAGAGGCTTGGGTGCAAACTTCTGCCCAATCTGCTGGCAAGCTGCGCCAGCCGGATTTAACGCTGTGGTTTGATTTGCCGCCGCAGGTAGCCGCCCAGCGTTTGGCCACGGCGCGGCAGGCCGATCGTTTTGAGGCGCAGTCGCAAGATTTTTTTGCCAAAGTCGCGGCTGCTTATGCAGCCAGAGCCGCCGCTGCACCTGATCGTTTTGTGCGCATCGACGCGCTGCAGAGCATGGATGCGGTTTGGCAGGCGGTATGCACGGCTTTGGCTTTGGCTTTGGAGGGGTAATCATGAGCTTCCCGATAGAAAAACCCGATTCCGAGTGGAAGGCGCAGCTGGCAGCGGAGCCAGAAGCAGAAGCCTTGGCCTACCATGTCACGCGCAAAGCCGCGACCGAGCGCCCTTTTACGGGCAAATACGAAAGTTGTGAGCTGCCCGGGGTGTACCGCTGCATTTGCTGCGATCACGCCTTGTTTGAGTCTGACGACAAATACCATTCGGGCAGCGGCTGGCCGTCTTTCTTTGCGCCCATTAGCGAGCAGGCCTTGGGCAGCAGCACCGATTACCACTTGGGCTATGCCCGCAGCGAAATTCACTGCAGCCAGTGCGGTGCGCATGTGGGCCATGTGTTTCCCGATGGGCCTGCGCCCACGGGCTTGCGCTATTGCTGCAATTCGGCATCTTTGCGCCTGCAACAGAGCCAGTCCCAAGCCATGCATATCTTCGCTCCCCAAGTTGCCCCCGAGTAGAAGCAGAGTAGAATGGGAGGCTAAGCAAATTTTTGCCCTCTTTTTGAATTTAGGATTACCTATCATGGCTATCGAACGCACGCTCTCTATCATCAAACCCGACGCAGTTGCTAAAAATGTGATCGGCCAAATCTATGGCCGCTTTGAAGCTGCTGGCTTGAAAGTGATCGCCGCCAAAATGGTGCACCTGTCGCGCGGCGAAGCCGAGCAGTTCTACGGCGTACACAAAGAGCGTCCTTTCTTCAAAGATTTGGTCGATTTCATGGTCTCTGGCCCTGTGATGATCCAAGCTCTAGAAGGCGAAGGCGCGATTGGCAAAAACCGCGACCTGATGGGCGCAACGGATCCTAAAAAGGCAGAAAAAGGCACAATTCGCGCCGATTTTGCTGACAGCATCGACGCCAACGCCGTACACGGCTCAGACGCGGCTGAAACTGCAGCCGTTGAAATCGCCTTCTTCTTCCCCGGCATGAATGTTTACGCTGGCCGTTAATTTTTAAGATTAACGACAATCAGGGCAGGGCGTCTTTTATAGGCGCACTGCCTTTTTTCTTTTTTGCCATGCTATCTGGGCACAAGGAGACGCTGCCATATGTCTGAACGCCAAAATTTGCTGGGCTTAGATCTGCCCGCCTTGGTCGCCTTTTGCGAACAATTGGGCGAAAAGCGTTTTCGCGCCACGCAGCTGTTTCGCTGGATCCACCAAAAAGGGGCGCATGATTTCACGCAGATGAGCGATTTGGCTAAATCTTTGCGTGAAAAATTGCCCGCCGTTGCCTGCATCAGCCCGCTGCCCGTGGTCAGCGAGCATATATCGAAAGACGGCACCACCAAATGGCTGTTTGATGTGGGTGGCGGCGATGTGGTCGAGACGGTGTTCATTCCTGAGACCGACCGCGGAACCCTGTGCATTTCTTCGCAAGCAGGTTGCGCTGTGGGCTGCCGTTTTTGCTCAACTGGGCATCAGGGCTTTAGCCGCAATTTAGATACGGCCGAGATCATTGCCCAGCTTTGGTGGGCCGAGCACAGCTTGCGCAAACGCTTTGCTACTGGCGAACGCGTCATCAGCAATGTGGTGATGATGGGCATGGGCGAACCCTTGCAAAACTACAGCCAACTGGTGCCCGCTTTAAAAATGATGCTCGATGACCACGGCTACGGCATGTCACGCCGTCGTGTCACGGTATCGACCTCGGGCGTGGTGCCCATGATCGAACGCTTAGGGCAAGACTGCCCCGTGGCGCTGGCCGTTAGCCTGCATGCGCCGCAAGATGCGCTGCGCGACCATTTGGTGCCGCTGAATAAAAAATATCCCCTGGTCGAGCTGATCGCGGCTTGCAAAAACTACCTGCAATTTGCTCCGCGCGACTTCATTACGCTGGAATACTGCATGCTCGATGGCGTGAATGATCAGCCCGAACATGCGCAAATGCTGATCGAGCTGGTGCGAAAACACCAATTGCCCTGCAAATTCAACCTGATTCCCTTCAATCCCTTCCCGCAATCAGGTCTAACGCGCTCTTCTAATGCTAGCATTGCCAAGTTTGCTGGACTCTTGAGTGAGGCTGGCATCGTGACCACGGTGCGGAAGACGCGCGGTGATGATATTGATGCCGCCTGCGGCCAGCTGGCCGGTGACATCAAAGATCGCACGCGCGTGGAAAAACGCATTGTTTTACAAAGACAAATCGAACTAGGCGGCAGTCAAGTTCATGGATGAGATCTGGGTCAAAAAGTGGGCTGAGATTGGATGCACTAGGAAGGGTAAAACACACATGAATCAACGCAAAATTTCAGTAGGGTTATGTGGGGGAAAAGCACGCGCCTATGTAAGCTTTTTGCTGCTCGGTACGGTGTTTGCCTTAGCAGGCTGTGCTAGCAACGCCAACAGCCGCTTGCAATCTAACGATATCGTTACCGATAGCGATAGCACTGGGGTGGATCGTCGCGCCCGCATCCGCTATGAGCTGGCGGTAGGGTATTTTCAGCAAGGCAAAGACACGATCGCGCTGGATGAGGTCAAGCAAGTCCTGCTCTTAGAGCCAAATTCCATCGACGCATGGGTGTTGCGTGGTCTGATTTACCTCCGTCTTGAGCAGAAAGAGCTGGCGGAGCAAAGTTTCCGTCGTGCGCAGGCCATTGCGCCACAAAACGGCGCAGCTGCGCGCAATTACGCTTGGTTGCTGTGTTCACAAAAACGCTATACCGAAGCTGATACGCAATTCAAACGCGCGGTGGCCGCCAATTACGAATTGGCACGAACCTATATGAGCTGGGGAGTGTGTCAGCGCGAGGCTGGGCAAAAAGCTGCTGCTGAGCAAACCCTGCGCCAGTCACTAGAGCTAGAGCCGCTCAATCCCATCAGCGGCTACAACTTGGCTGCCATTTTGTTTGAAGCGCAACAATATGAACAAGCGCGATTTTACGCGCGTCGGGTCAATAACGGCGAATTTTCGACGGCTGCATCGTTGTGGTTGGGCATACGCATCGAGCGTGTTTTAAACAATGTCGTGGCGATGCAGCAGTTGGCCAGCCAATTGCGCAGCCGCTTTCCAGATGCATCTGAATTGACGGCTTTGGATAAAGGGGCATTTTGATGCAGGAGCCTATGTCCAGCGACGATTTGCTCAGTGCTGCGCAAAGCACACTCCCGCCAGTTGAGCCTTCTAGCGAGCACAGTGCCGGGCAACTGTTGCGACAAGCGCGTGAGGCGGCGCAGATGCACATGGAGTTTCTGGCTGGTACTTTAAAAGTGCCCGTTCGAAGAATTCAGGCTCTAGAAGAGGATGATTGGGCCGCCTTACCCGATGCGGCATTTACCCGGGCCTTGGCTAGCAGCATATGTAGGCAGTTGAAAATTGCGCCGGAGCCAATCTTGGCGCTTCTGCCTGCCGTGCGCCAGCAGGCGCCTGATGAACCGAACACACTAGCACACGACAAAGCCTTGATGGGGATGCATCGAAAATCCCCCGCTGCAGGGTCGGCATGGCATCGTATTTGGCGGCTCGTTTTGTTATTGACCATCGTGGCTGTAGGGCTGGGGTGGTATTTTTCTGCAAGACCGACTCAGTCCGTGGAGGCCGTGGCCGAACAGACGACGCTTGATATGACTCGAGCCCATGAGCGGCCGCAGGCAAATGTAGGCGAGGGTGCTACTGGGGGGGATCCGCCCTTGGCTCATGCAGTGGGCAGCGTCGTGGCAACTTTGCCGGCGCAAGTCACGCCCTTACCCATAGTTACGACCTTGCCTAGTCTGACTACTGACGCAGCTACAGGTCTGCCGCTTGCCGAATCCAGCCCTAACCCAACGGCACCCAGTGCGGCTACGCAAAGCGGGGGGGTGTTGCGTTTGCAAGCCACAGCGGAATGTTGGGTCAAGGTGCTCGATGCCGAGAAAAAAGTGCAGCTCAGCCGTTTATTACGTGCAGGCGAGGTGGTCAGCATTCAAGGCGCAGCCCCCTATCAGATTTGGACCGGCCGCGCAGAGGCATTGGTGCTCATCTGGCAAGGGCGGGCATTGTCAGTTTTTGCCGGGAAAACGGGTTCGCAGCGCACGGTTTTGCCCATGGTGCCCAGCAGCCATCAGGCTGCACCTATAGCAACAGTTGACAGCACAGCAGCTATGTCAGAGCGTTAAGTCTATCTTGCGGACCTAGCGCTTTTCTTCAGCCGGCATTTAGCTGGGGTTTGCACAATCTTGGGGTCTCTCGTGCCGGCTTGGCCTGAAGGCTGGCATACCTTTAGCCAGTTTTTCAAGCGAATGTATCGCCCTTTATTGTGCAAGTCTCTGATTTTTCTGCCCGCAAAAACCAGCTCTGGGCCAGCTTGCCAGCACAAGCCTTGGATGCGCCATCTCTACAGACGCTGCAAAGCGCGTATGCGCATTTGCTCGATGATTTTTTGCAGCAGCAGTGGCAGCGTTTTGCACAGCTGCAAGCACATGGCTGTTTATGCGCTGTGGGCGGCTATGGCCGCGCCGAGCTCTATCCGCATTCGGATGTAGATGTCCTTTGCCTTTTGCCAGCAGATGCATCTGAGGCCGTGCAGCAGGATTGGGGGGCTTTTTTCAGCGCCTGCTGGGACGCAGGCCTGTGCTTGGCCAGCAGCGTGCGCAACCCCGAGCAATGTGTGCAAGAGGCCGTGGCCGATTTAACCGTGCAAACGACTTTGCTGGAAATGCGCCACCTAGCCGGGGCGCGTGATTTGGGCCTGCAAATGCAAAGCGCGCTGCGCCAGCAGTCTGACGCTGCGCTTTTTTGGCAGGCGAAACAAAGCGAACAAGACTTGCGTCACGCCAAGCATGGCCACAGCGCCTACGCCTTGGAGCCCAATTGCAAAGAATCACCCGGAGGCCTGCGCGATATGCACTTGCTGCACTGGGGGATGCGTTTGCCTACAGATGCCGCACCCGAGCAAGCCTTCTGGCAGGTGGCGCAGCAATGCGAATTACTCGATGTGCAGCAAGCACAAAGCCTAGCTGCAAGCTGGGCTTTCGTGGCCTCAGTACGCTGCCATTTGCACCTACTGGCGCAACGCGGTGAAGACCGTTTATTGTTTGACTGGCAAATCCCCTTGGCTCAAGCCATGGGCTACACCCATGTGCAAGAGGCCAGCAGTGGCGCGATCTACACCCGCAGCGCCAGCGCAGCGCTGATGCGTGACTACTACGCTGCCGTCAAGCACGGTCGGCAGTTGCTAGAAATTGCGCGCCTGCGCCTTGATGCGCGTTTAGCCGCCCAGCCCTGCGTGAGCGAGCCTTTAGACGAAGACTTTGCCATCTGCGCCCAGCGCCTGCAGCTGCGCGGCCCCGCTGATTTTGTGCACCAGCCGCAGCTGCTGTGGCGCGCCTTTGCGCACTACCAAGCCATGCCCGCACTCAAAGGCTTTGACGCCGATATGCTGTGCAGCTACTACCAAGTTCAAGCGCAGCTGCCCGACGCCTTGCGCGCCGGCAGTGGCAGTCACGCTGCGTTTTTGCAGATTTTGCAAGCGCCACGGGGTATGACGCGGGTGCTACGCTATATGAATGCGCTGTCGTTTTTGCAGTGCTATTTGCCGGCGTTTGCGCCCATCGTGGGGCAAACGCAGCACGATTTGATGCACGCTTACACGGTCGATCAACACATCTTGCTGGTGCTGGCTAATGTGCGGCGATTTTTTCTGCCTGAATTTGCCTCCGAATTGCCTGAATGCACGCGCGTTGCCGCTGATTTAGAGCAGCCTTGGGTGCTGTGGCTGGCGGCGCTGTTTCATGACATTGCCAAAGGGCGGGGCGGTGATCACTCCAGCCTAGGTGCGCAAGATGCGGCAGATTTTGCTGCAGCCGCTGGCTTGGCTGCGCAAGATGCCGATTTGTTGGTGTTTTTGGTACGCGAGCATTTGTTGCTCAGCCAAGTGGCGCAAAAGCAAGACTTGTCGGATCCGCAGGTGATTGCCGATTTTGCAGCGCGCATGCCCAGCGTACGGCATTTAAGCGCACTCTATCTTTTTACCGTGGCCGATATTCGCGGCACCAACCCTAAGCTTTGGAGTGACTGGAAAGGGCAGCTCTTTAGCACGCTTTACCGCTACAGCCTACGCCTGCTGCGCGGCCAAGGTTTGGATGAAGCGGGCGTGGTGACACAACGCCAAGCCCAAGCTAGCCAAGAGCTGGCGCGGCTGGCACTGCCGCACCAAGCGCAAACGGCCTTTTGGGCCAGTGTTGATGCGCAGTATTTCTTGCGCTTTGAGGCCGCAGAAATTGCCTGGCACACGCGCGTGCTGTCTAAGCTGATGGCGCAGCACCCCTATTTCCGCACGGCAGCGCCTGCCGCGCAAGAACATCCTCCCGCTTGGGTGTTTGCCCGCCCGGCGCCCCGGGGGCAGGGCTTGCAGGTGCTGGTTTATGCGCGCGATCAGCAAGACTTGTTCGCCCGCATTTGCGCCTTTTTTGACCGCGTCAGCCTCTCCGTCATGGAGGCCAAAATCTACACCGCACCCAATGGCTGGGTGCTCGATAGCTTTGAGTTGGTGACGCACGAAATGCCCGAGCACTACCGCGAGTTGCTCAGCATGATCGAGGCTGAGCTGGCGCAAGCCTTGCAAGCGCGCCAGCCGTTGCCCGTGCCACGGCAGGGGCGGCTCTCGCGCAGGGTGCGGCATTTCCCCATGCGCCCCTTGCTCAAATTGCAAGCCCTGCCTGGCAATATCGCAGGCGGCGCAGCAAACAGTGCAGCCATGCAGCTCGATCTGGCTTGCGCCGATAGAGTTGGCTTGCTCTACAGCATTGCGCGCGTGCTGGCGGCGCAGGCGGTCAATCTGCAAAGCGCCAAAATCGTGACCTTGGGCGAACGCGTGGAGGACCGATTTGTCTTGCACGCACCGCAGTTGCAAGAGCCTGGGGCGCAAGAGGGTCTGCTTGCCGCATTGCAAGCGGCCATAGAGGTTTCTTAGGTTTTCAGAGGGCTGTGGGATTTTTTCAAGGTTTTTTTGGGCTTTAATCCAAAAAACCTGCCTTGGTAGCTATCGAAATGATACTGTTATTTATCCCGGATGGCTTTGACCCTGCTGCTGCAGTTGGGCGTAGGCGCCGCCTTGATGCAGCAATTGCTGGTGCTGACCCTCTTCTACGATGCGCCCGTGTTGCATAACTAGAATGCGGTCAGCGTGTTCGATGGTCGAGAGGCGGTGCGCAATGATGAGGGTGGTACGCCCGTGCATCAGGTTTTTTAGTGCGGCTTGCACGGCCTTTTCCGATTGCGTGTCCAGGGCTGAGGTGGCTTCGTCCAAAAGCAAAATGGGTGCGTCTTTATAGAGTGCACGGGCAATGGCCAAGCGCTGGCGTTGCCCACCTGAGAGCTGGCCGCCGTTATGCCCGATGGTGCTGTGCATACCCTCGGGCAAGCTGGCGACAAAATCTTGCAAATGCGCAGCTTGCAGGGCAGCCAAAATACGCGCCTCGTCAAGGTCTTCGCCCATGGCGATATTGGCGGCGATGCTGTCGTTAAACAGCACCACATCCTGGCTAACAAAGGCAAATTGCTGGCGCAAATTGGCCAAGTCCCATGCCTGCAGGGGCACGCCATCGAGGGCAATTTGGCCGCTAGTGGGTTCCAAAAAACGCGGCAACAAATTGACCAAGGTGCTTTTCCCTGCGCCTGAACTGCCGACCAAGGCCAGGGTTTCGCCAGCGCGCACTTGCAGATCAATGCTGACCAAGGCCGCTTGTTGCGCTTGCGGGTATTGCAAGCTGACCTGGCTAAAACTGATTTCGCCGCTGACGCGGGCTTGCACATGGCTCCCGCCGCTTTCTTGCGGGACATGTTCGAGCAGCTCTAAGCCACGCAGCACCGAGGTTAAACCCCGGGTGAGCACGCCCATGACATCGGCCAAGCGTTTAAGCGGCGCTATCAGCATCAACATGGCGGTGGTAAAGGCGACAAAACTGCCCACGGTATTGCCCGAGGTCTGGCTTTGCCACAGGGCGATGGTGATGACGGCAGACAGGGCGATGGCCGAGACGATTTGGGTCAGCGGTGTCGTCAGAGCATCATTGACCGTGGCTTTGATCATCAAGCGGCGCAGGGCTTCGCTTAAGGCGTTAAAGCGCCCAATTTGCCGCCCTTGTGCAGCGTGCAGGCGCACGGCGCGCCAGGCTAAGACATTTTCTTCCACCACATAGGCCAGGCTATCGGTGGCTTTTTGCGTCGAACGCACCGTGTTATGCAGGCGCTTGGCAAAAAAAGTCATGATGCCAGCGACGATGGGGAACATGGTGAAGACCACCAGGGTCAGGTTCCAGTTCAGATAAAACAAATAGCCCAAGAGCGCCAACATGGTCAGGCCATCGCGCCCCAAGGTCAGCAAGGCGCTCACCAGCTGCCCCATGCCGCCTTGCATTTCATAAACGATGATATTGGTGAGCTTGCTGCTGCTAGCTTGCGTGAAGTGCTCAGGCGCGACGGTTTGCAAGCGCTTAAAGAGAGCTTGGCGCATATTCGCCAAGCCGCGTTGCGAGATGTAAGACAGGCCGTAAGAGGACAAAAAGCTGGCAATGCTGCGCGCGGCAAAAACCCCGATGACGGCGAGCGGCACATGCCACAGCTCTAGCCCCTGGGCGCTAAAGCCCTTGTCCAGCAGCGGCTTCATCAGCGCCGGAATCATGGGCTCGGTCAGCGCACCAATGACGATGCACAACAGCACCAAAATGGCGGGCCCTTGCAGGCCCTTGAAGAAGGGCAAGATGTGCCGAAATTTGGCAAAAAGTTCACGCAAAGGCATGGCTATAGCAATCTATCCAGTCTGTGCCCGTGTTCGGGCAGGCGATATGGCAGCTTTCATGCGCCAATTCGGGATGGTCTTGGGCACAGCTGTGCAAGAGTTGCGCCACGATTTCGGGGCGATTATTGCGTTCGCTTAAATGCGCGGCGACGATGCAACGCAATTGCCCTTGGGTGATGAGTTGCCGACTGATGCGCAAGGCCTCGTGGTTGGGTAAATGCCCCAAGGGACCCGCCACGCGTTTTTTTAAAAAAGGTGGGTAGGCGCTGGCATCGAGCAGCTCGGGGTCGTGGTTGAACTCTAAAAGCACAGTCTGGCAAGGCTGCAGCATCTCTAGCACATGGGCGCTGCCGTGGCCTAGATCGGTCAGGATGCCCAAATAGGCGCTGCCGTCGGTGCAACGCAATTGCAGCGGCTCTAGTGCATCGTGCGGCACGGTGAAAGGCTCAAAGGCCAAATGCCCAAGCTCCACGCTGTCGCCATCGCGCGGGCAGTGCAAGCGCCCGCCCAAATCTGGGCTGCCTATGGCGCGGTGTGTGCCTCGGCTCATGAAGAGGCGCAAATCGTATTTTTCCGCCAGCTTTAGGGCGCAGCCCACATGGTCACTGTGCTCGTGCGTGATAAAGATCGCATCCACGGCGTCTGGCATCAAGCCGCTGGCGCTGTGCAGGCGTTGCTCGAGTTTTTTGACACTGCTAAAGCCCGCATCTACCAAGAGACGCTGGGGGCGTTGGCCCCCGAGTTCGATCAAGGTGGCATTGCCCGAGCTGCCGCTGCCTAAACTGCGAAAGCGAAATGGCGCATCCATGCCCAGCGTATCGGTCCGCAGCTTACTTTAGCTCGTCGGCCAAAATTTGCAGAATTTTGCCGCTGACTTCGTCTTTTTGCCCGCTCGCGCTTTGTACGCTGGCTTGGCTAGCACTGTCGCCATTGCGCGTAACCAGTACACGGTATTCTTGCTGCTGTTCCGCAGCTTTTTTATCACTGCCAAACAGTTTGCCAAAGAAGCCGGGCTCTTCGGCCTTCTCGCCATCAGGGATGTAGCGCACGAAGTAAATGCCTTTGCTGCGGTCGCGGTCGCTGACGGTGAAATTACTGCGGTCGAGCGCCAGCCCAACCTGACGCCAGGCGGCATCAAAGCCCTGCGCCATGCTGAGCACATCACCTTGCAATTTGGCCGATGGACTAGCCGCTGCTACGGTTGTGCTGGTCTCGGCTTTGGCCTGAACCTGTGTGGCACCAAGTTTAAGCATCAAACGGCGCAAAAATTCGGTTTCTAGTTCGGGGCTGGATGCGCGGGGCTCCCATACCGTTGCGTCGCTGCCCTGGCTGCGGCCTTTGCTGACCAGTTGTTCGACCATGCCTTTGTGGCTGATATAAATTTCGGTTTTGTCGCCTTGGCTTTCGAGACGGGTACGGAATTTATCGCGCTCACCGGTTTCGTACAAGCCATCCAATACTTTGCCCAAAGTTTCGCGGATGAAATCTTGCGGAAGTTTGGCGCGATTTTCGGCCCAATCGGTTTCCATGATGCCGAGGGCTTCTTGCTGGTTGCTGAGGGTGAAACCATTGTCTTTCCAAAAACCAGTGACCTGCGGCCATACGGCCGAGGCGGGGCGATTAACCACCAGCCAGCGTTGTTGACCGCTGCGTTCGATGTGGACATCAGCCACGCTATTGGCAGCGGTAGGCAGGCCTTGCGTTACCTGATTAGTGTTTTGATAACCCAAGGCATTGACCGAGCCATCGGTATTGACGGCATAGCGGTCGTTGCGCGCCAGGGCGGTGAGATCGGGTGGGACTTCTAGGGTTTCGCCTTTTTTGGCAGATCGGTAGTCCACTTTGTTTTCTTCGAGGACGCTGCAGCCAGTGGTCAGCAGAGTCAATGCAAGGCAAACAGGCAAAGCGGTGTGAGAAAGTTTCATGAATCGTCCCTGAGTTGAAGCGGATGTCGTGTAAGAACCCGTGGTGAAAAAATTAAGCCAACAAGCCTGCGTTGTGCAGTGCCTGTTCTAGCGCGTCAGTGTACTGCGCTGAATGCGCAGTTAGCGGCAAGCGCATAGTGCCGCTGCACAGCCCCATGCGCGCCATCGCCCATTTCACGGGGATGGGGTTGGGTTCGACAAACAGCAGTTTATGCAAAGGCAGCAGGCGCATCTGAATGGCGCGTGCCGTGGCAACATCGCCAGCCAGTGCAGCTTGGCAGAGCTGGTGCATCAAACGCGGGGCGATATTGGCGGTCACGCTGACATTGCCCCTGCCGCCCAGCAGCATCAGGGCAATGGCCGTGCCATCGTCGCCCGAAAATACGCCAAACTCAGGCGGCACTTCACGAATCAACCACTGCGCTTTTTCGATATGGCCCGAGGCTTCTTTGATGCCGATGATGCCAGGCACTTGCGCCAGGCGCACAGTGGTTTCGACGCTCATGTCCACACCTGTGCGGCCGGGCACATTGTAGAGAAGCGTAGGCAAGCCGGGCACCGCTTCGGCGATGGCTTTGAAGTGTTGGTACTGGCCCTCGGCCGTGGGCTTGTTGTAATAGGGCACGACCTGCAGCTGGTACTGCGCGCCCACATTTTTGGCGTATTGCGCCAGCTCTATGGCCTCTTGCGTGGAGTTGGCGCCGCAGCCGGCCATGATGGGCAGGCGGCCAGCGGCTTGCTCTACCGCCACGCGGATGATTTCGCAATGCTCGCTCACATCCACGGTGGGCGATTCGCCCGTGGTGCCAACCACGCAAATGCAGTCGGTCTGCTCGGCAATATGCCAATCGATGAGCTTGCGCAGGGTGGGGTAATCGACCGCGCCAGCGGCGGTAAAGGGCGTTGCTAGGGCAACGATACTTCCAGAGAGATTAGTCATAGCGGCGAGATTTTAGCCGTTGCCACGGCCACTTTTTGCGCCTCGTTCGGCAATCTCTGCGGCAAAGCTTGATGGCAGGCTTGGTGCGGCATGGGCTTATGCGCAGCTAGGGCAGGTGCAGCGGCTTGCGCTGCGCTAGGTTTTTCATGGTGTTTTTGCTGTTTTAGGCCGTAAAACCTGCCTGAATAGCTATAAAAATAATAGTAATGATGGGGTTTGTTATGCCCAACGCAGGCCGGTGGCAGCGCTTTGGCGCGTATGCGCGGCTGCTGGTCTTTAGCCTGAGTAGGGGCTGAGCAAGCCCAAGCAGCGCGCAAGTGGGCTTTGCGTAGCAGTTAAAATCCGCGTTTTGCTGCACCCGCAGTGTGGATGATTTTGCGAGCCTTGGTGTTTGCAAAATTTGCTTCTTACCTTTCAGCTAGCACCCGCTAACGCCAACCAGCGCCAACAAGCGCTAACCAACGCCAACCAACACCAACCAACACCAACCAGCATCACCATGAGCCAAGACGCATTCAAGCCCGCTACCCTCGAAGACTGGCACAAAGCCGCAGCCAAATCCGCCCCCGGTGGCGATGTGGAAGCGCTGAACTGGAACACCCCAGACGGCATCGTCGTCAAACCGCTCTACACCGCAGAAGACATCAAAGACCTGCCCTACACCAACACCCTGCCCGGGCACGAGCCTTTTATTCGTGGCCCACAGGCCACCATGTACGCCGTGCGCCCCTGGACGATTCGCCAATACGCAGGTTTTTCTACCGCGCAAGAATCCAATGCCTTCTACCGCAAAGCCTTAGCCGCTGGCGGCCAGGGCGTATCGGTGGCCTTTGACTTGGCTACCCACCGTGGTTATGACTCTGACCACGCTCGCGTCACGGGCGATGTGGGCAAGGCCGGCGTGGCGATTGACTCGGTCGAAGACATGAAGGTGCTGTTCAACGAGATTCCGCTCGATCAAGTCTCGGTTTCCATGACCATGAACGGCGCCGTGTTGCCCGTGTTGGCGGGCTATGTGGTGGCGGCGGAAGAACAGGGCGTGAGCCAAGACCTGCTGGCGGGCACGATTCAGAACGACATTCTGAAAGAGTTCATGGTGCGCAACACCTATATCTACCCGCCCCAGCCATCCATGCGCATCATTGGCGACATCATCGAATACACCGCCAAAAACATGCCCAAGTTCAACTCGATTTCGATTTCGGGCTACCACTTGCAAGAAGCGGGCGCCAATCAGGTGCTGGAAATGGCCTTCACCCTGGCCGACGGCAAAGAGTATGTGAAAACCGCCATGGGCAAGGGCTTGGATGTGGATGACTTTGCCGGCCGCCTGTCTTTCTTCTGGGCCATCGGCATGAACTTCTATCTGGAAGTGGCCAAAATGCGCGCCGCGCGTCTGCTGTGGTGCCGCATCATGAAAGGCTTTGACGCGAAAAAGCCCAAATCCCTGATGCTGCGCACGCACAGCCAAACCAGCGGCTGGAGCTTGACCGAGCAAGACCCCTATAACAATGTGGTGCGCACCACCATCGAAGCCATGGCCTCGGTCTTTGGCGGCACGCAATCGCTGCACACCAACGCGCTAGACGAAGCCATCGCCCTGCCGACCGAGTTTTCGGCCCGCATTGCGCGCAACACCCAGCTCATCATCCAAGAAGAAACGCACATCACCAGCGTGGTCGATCCTTGGGCGGGCAGCTATATGATGGAAAAGCTGACCAACGACATGGCCGAAGCGGCCTGGAAAATCATCGAAGAAGTCGATGCCATGGGCGGCATGACCAAGGCCGTCGATAGCGGCTGGGCCAAGCTGAAAATTGAAGCAGCTGCGGCAGAAAAGCAAGCCCGCATCGACAGCGGCAAAGATGTCATCGTTGGCGTAAACAAATACAAACTGGCCAAAGAAGACCCGATCGAGATTTTGGATGTGGACAATCTGAAAGTCCGCGCCGAGCAGATCGAAGGCTTAAACCGCATCAAAGCCAGCCGCGACAGCGCCGCCGTTGAAGCCGCGCTGAACGCCCTGACCGAGGCGGCCGAGCAAAACACGGGCAATTTGCTCGATTTGGCCATCAAAGCCATCCGCCTGCGTGCCACGGTGGGCGAGGTGTCTTTTGCCCTCGAAAAAGTTTATGGCCGCCACCGTGCGGATACGCAAATGATCTCTGGTGTTTACGCCGCTACTTATGACTCAGCCGAAGGCTGGGAAAAGCTCAAAGAAGAAATCGCCGATTTCGCCAAAGAAGAAGGCCGCCGCCCCCGCGTCATGGTAGCCAAACTGGGGCAAGACGGGCACGACCGTGGCGCCAAAGTGGTAGCCACCGCCTTTGCCGACCTGGGCTACGATGTGGACATCGGCTCGCTCTTCCAAACGCCTGAAGAATGCGCACGCCAAGCGATTGAAAACGATGTGCACGCCATCGGCTGCTCTTCGCTCGCTGCAGGGCACAAAACCCTGATCCCCGCCATCATCGAAGAGCTGAAAAAACAAGGCGCTGACGACATCATCGTGTTTGCGGGCGGCGTGATTCCGGCGCAAGACTATGACTACCTCTACAAAGCGGGCGTCAAAGGCATTTACGGCCCAGGCACACCCATTCCCGTTAGCGCCAAAGATGTGCTTGAGCAAATCAAAAAGGCCAAGCTCGCCTGATCCGATTCCCGCAGTGTATTTGGGGTTTTAGCCTTTCCCCTCAAAACCTGCTGGCATGGGTAGCATCTGGTAAAAATAGCCACCCCCCCTTTTTTTTCGGGGCGAAAATGGCCGGCTTTTACAATCGCTCCCCATGAAAATCGCCATAAACATACAAGACTTGCGCAAAACCTACGCCGGCGCAAGCAGCAGACCCGTGGCCTTAGATGGGGTCAGCTTTGCGGTGGAGCAGGGCGAGTTTTTCGGCCTGCTCGGCCCCAATGGGGCGGGCAAAACCACTTTGATCAGCATTTTGGCGGGCTTGCTAGCGCCCAGCAGTGGCCGCATTTGTGTGCATGGCGTCAGCGTCCAAAAAGATCCGCTGGCGGCGCGCCGTTTGCTCGGCATCGTGCCGCAAGAGCTGGCCTTTGACCCCTTTTTCACCGTGCGCGAGGCCTTGCATTTTCAGTCGGGTTATTTTGGCCTGCCGCATAACCGAGCCTGGATAGACGAGATTTTGCAGGGCCTGGGCCTGGCCGATAAAGCTGATGCCAATATGCGCCAGCTCTCGGGCGGCATGAAGCGGCGCATGCTGGTGGCACAGGCTTTGGTGCACAAGCCGCCGGTGATTGTGCTGGATGAACCGACGGCTGGCGTGGATGTGGAACTGCGCCTAACGCTGTGGCAGTTTGTCAGCCAGCTGAATAAACAAGGCCATACGGTGTTGCTGACGACGCATTATTTAGAAGAGGCCGAGGCGCTTTGCGGGCGCTTGGCGATGCTCAAGCAAGGGCGTTTGCTGGCGCTGGCGCCGACCTCAGATTTGCTGGCTAATTGCCACGGGCAGGTACTGGCGTTTAAAACCGATAGCCCTTTGCCTGCGGCTTTGGCCGCGCGCGCGCGGGTGACGGGGCGCATTGTGCACTTGCCCCTGAGCGCTGCGGGCGAGCTGGAAGCTACGCTCAAAACCTTGCGCGAGGCCGGTGTGCAGCTGGCCGATGTGGAGATGCGCAAGGCCGATTTAGAAGAGGTGTTTTTGCGCCTGATGGCAGGGCAGGGCATGGGGCAGAGCATGGCAGCAGGAGACGCAGCATGATGGTGGATCATTTACGCGGCTGGCAGGTGCTGCTGTACAAAGAAATTTTGCGTTTTTGGAAAGTGGGGCTGCAAACCATAGCCGCGCCTGTGCTCACCGCCATGCTCTATATGCTGATTTTTGGCCATGTGTTGGGCAGCAGCGTGCAGGTTTATCCGGGCGTGCCCTATTTGGCCTTTTTGGTGCCGGGCTTGGTGATGATGAGTCTGCTGCAAAACGCTTTTGCCAATAGCTCGTCTTCGCTGATTCAAAGCAAAATCATGGGCAATCTGGTGTTTTTGCTGCTGACCCCCTTGTCGCACTGGGGCTGGTTCGCGGCATTTTTACTGTCGTCGATGTTGCGCGGTGTAGTGGTGGGTGCAGGCGTACTGGCTGTGGCGGCGTTTTTTGCGCCCCTGCAATTTGCTGCACCACTGTGGATTTTGCTGTTTGCGCTGCTGGGCGCGGGGCTGCTGGCCAGCTTGGGTGTGGTGGCGGGCTTGTGGGCAGAAAAGTTTGACCAGATGGCTACTTTCCAAAACTTCATCATCATGCCCATGACTTTTTTAAGCGGGGTGTTTTATTCCCTGCATTCGCTGCCGCCGCTGTGGTTGCAAATCAGCCGCTTTAACCCATTTTTCTATTTGATCGATGGTTTTCGCTATGGCTTTTTTGGCCATAGCGATGTCTCACCCTGGTTGAGCCTAGGTGTGGCTGGCACGGCTTTTTTGCTGGTGGCCAGTTTGGCCGTGTACTTGCTGAAAATTGGCTACAAAATTCGGGCTTGAAGCCGGCTGGTTTTTGAGTGCCTTTTTCGATGTTTAGGCCGAAAAACCTGCATGTATAGCTATCAAAATGATACTTTAAAGGCTTGGACGCGTTCGATGCCAATCTGGCTTAAACGCAGGTAGTCGCCACGCCCTTGGTCGGCATCCCAATCGCTCAGCACCCAGCGCTCTAGCCCTGGCGCTAGGCTGTCGTGGCTGGGGCGGTGCGTGTGGCCATGGATCAGCGTATTGGCTTGGTGCTGGCGCAGTTGTTCGCAGGCCAGAGCAAAGTCGATATCTTCATAGTGGCTGCGCCCAGCTTGCGCGGCTTGGCTTTGGGCACGCATGGCGGCGCCCAAGGCGATGCGTTCAGTCAAGGGTCGGCTTAAAAAATCTTGTTGCCAGGCCGCGCTGCGTGCTTGGGCACGAAAGGCTTGGTAGGCGTTATCGGCGGTGATCCAGGCGTCGCCATGGGTGAGCAAGATGCGTTGCGTGCCCAGCTCTAGTAGGCAGGGGTCAGCCAGTAGCTGCAAGCCGCAGCTGAGGGCAAAGCGCTCGCCCAATAAAAAATCCCGGTTGCCGGGCAAAAAGTACACGGCACGCTGGCTGCTGACCTGACGCACGATGGCCGCGCAGCTTTGCACCCAGGGGTCTTGCAGTCCCCAGTCATCACCGACCCAAACCTCAAACCAGTCGCCCAAAATCACCACGGCATCGGCGCGGCTGCCCAGCAGCATGTGCTGCCAAGCCGCTGCCGTGCGAGCTTGGCTGCTGTGCAAATGTACATCGGCGTGTACTTCTACAACAGCATGGGCGGGCAGGTGCAGGGTGTTTAGGCGCATAGGATGGGGAGTTTTAACAGGACGGGGAAGGCCAGAGTTCGCAATAAAAATGATAGCTTATCAGGCAGGTTTTTCGGCTTAAAAGCATAAAACGGGGCCGGAAAATTTGACTGCGGGTTCTGGGCGGGCTATGACCCGTCCTAAAATAGCTTGACAGCTAAGCGGGTTGAATCTCAGCCAATTGGCTGGCCAAAGACGCCTGATGAGCCTCATCAGGCGTTTTGTATTTTAGGCTGCTGTGGGGGTGTACGAACTTTTGTGTAAACGGCCAATTGGCAGGAAACTGCTGCACTTCAAAGGAATTGCTTAAAAATGACCGTTACGAACGAACTAATCGACAGCCTGCTGGCTGACTACAAGAAACCCGAAGACCTCATCGG
>JAMIFN010000096.1:0-23656 GCA_035906235.1 Allobrachymonas sp.
GCTGGCTGTTTACCAAGCCGCCCAGCCTAGCCACCCTGTGTGGCAGGCCAGTGATATTCAGGCGCAGTACCAGTACCGCAAAGGCCAGCATCAGGCGCGCATCCAGCGGCTAACGATGCTGGGGGGCGCTTACCAAGCGCAGCTTAATCTGGGTAGCAAACGCCCCTTTGCCCTGCAAGGCCTAGCCACAGCGCAGCTGCAGCTGCCCCAGTTGCCCGCTGCGCCGCCTGTATTGGCTAGCGTGGATCTGCGTGGCAATTTGCTCGATATTCAGGTGCATCTGCAAGCGCGCAGCAGTGCCTCCAGCATCAGATCCCCGGGTGCTAAACCCAGCGCACTACCCAAAAACCAAGCTGATGTGCAGGCACGCATCCAACCTTGGGGGAAGTGGCTGCTGCAGGGTGTGCAAGGCCAATTGGACGAAGTGGATCTGGCCACCTTTGCCCCCAGCCTGCCAGTCACCCGTATCAGTGGTCAGCTGTTGCCTGAGTTGGCGGGTTTGAGTGCCCCTAGCGGCTCTGCCGGCGACAGCTTGCATATCGACCTGCGCAACAGCGCCCCGGCCCCTTGGGATGCGGGCGGCTTGCCGATTAGCCGCATGCAAGGGAAATTGCTTTGGCAAAACGAGGTTTTGCGCCTGTCGCAGCTGCAACTAGCCCTAGGTCAGGGGCTGATCGAGGCGCAGGGGCAGTGGCAGGCCGATTCCGGGGCTTGGCAAACCCGGGCGCAGCTTCAGGATGTGGATTTGGCGCAGCTCTACAGCGCCTTTGCCCCCAGCCGCTTGCAAGGCCAACTCAGCGCTGACAGCACCGGTGCCACCGATGTCCAAGCCGACGACAAAGCCGCCAAGCAAGCCCTCATCCGTTTCGCCCTAGATGCCAAAAACCAAAACCCAGCCAGTGCTCAGGCCAGTTTGCTGGATCTGCGCAGTGTTCAGCTGCACGGCAGTTGGCAGGGCGACGCCCTGTCTCTACCCGATTTGCAAGTGCAGACTGCCGATGCCCAAGTGCAAGGCAGCGCCAGCTACCAATTGGCAGCGCAAAACGCGCAGATCGACCTGCAACTGCAAGCGCCAGGTTTGCAGGGCCAAGCCAAGGGGCAAATCAGCGCCCGCCAGGGTCAGGGTAAGGCCGACCTCATCCTGCAAAACGCCAGCACTTTCAGCGCCTGGCTGGGGCGCTGGCCGGGGCTGAAGTTGCCTCCCTTGGCTGGGCAAGGACAGGCGCAGATGAACTGGCAAGGCGGCTGGCAATCCCCTCAGTTGCAACTGCAGTTGCGCCTGCCTGAACTGCGTGTCGCCAGCACTTCCAGCGCTTCCAGCATTGCCACAGCAACCAGACCAGCTACCGCAATAAAAAATACCAAGAAATCGGCAGATGAGGCCGAAAACGCTGCCCAAGCAGCTCCTAAAAATGAAGCACAAAAGGCCGTCAATCCTGGTGTCGATTGGCAGCTCAGCCAGGTAGAGCTGCACGCCACTGGTCCCTTATCGGCCTTGCAGGTACAGCTGCAAGGCCAGGCGCAACAGGGTGCGACGAGCGCTCGCCTTGATCTGGCTGCCAAGCTGGGCCTAGAGACAGGTAGCAGCCCGCTGCGTCTGCGCGTCGAAACCAGCCGCGCCGCGTTGGCGCTAAGCACAGATACGCATCCTCTGGCCGAAGGCTGGCAGGTGGCGCAAGCTGCTCCTATCACCTTGCAATGGCAGGATGGGCGGGCGCAGTGGGCAGCGGGCAAATTGCGCGTCACCGCACCACAGTCTCTGCGGGTTGGGGCAGAACGCAGCCTGCTGCTGGAATGGCAGGACGGGCAGTTGCAGCTGGGACCCAACGGGGGCATCGTGCAGGCGCATAGCAGTGGTCAGCTCTTGGGGTTATCGCACTCTTGGTTAGAAGCCCTGTCTGGCGCATCTCTGGCTGACATGGGTTTGGGGGGGCAAATTGCGCTGGATGCACATTGGGATCTGCGTCTGGACGAGCACCTGCGCATCAATGCCAGCATTGCCCGCAGCAGTGGGGATTTTTACCTGAACAACCATAGCGAGGGGCGCGCCAGCCGCGCCAGTGCCGTGCCATCTAGCGTGCAGCAACGCGCAGGTTTGCGCGATGTGCGGCTCAAAATCTCAGGCAATGACCAAGAATTGCGTTTGCAAGCCCTGTGGGATAGCGAACACGCGGGGCGGGCGCAGGCTGAGATCAGTAGCCGTTTGGCGCGCCAGGACAATGCTTGGATGTGGCCAGCAAACAGCCCCTTGCGCGGACAGGTGCAAGCGGATTTACCGACTCTGGGTTTGTGGTCGACGCTGGCGCCTACCGGGTGGCGTTTAAACGGCAAAATGGCCTTGAATGCAGATGTTGGCGGTACGCGTTTAACGCCAGATCTGCGCGGTCAGTTGCAGGTGCGTGATTTGGCCATGCATTCGGTATTGGATGGCGTGGAGTTGAAAAATGGCCAATTGCAAGCCCGTTTTGTAGGCACGCAAGTGCAGATTGAACGCTTTCAAATCGAGGGTGCTGAGGGGCAGCTGCAAGCCAGTGGGAAACTGGCTTGGGATGGCGGGCAACCCAGCATGGATATCCGCCTTGCGGCCAAACGCCTGCGCGCATCCAATCGCCCTGATAGGCGCGTGACCGTCAGCGGCCAAGTGCAAGCGAGCTTGCATGAGCACAGCATAGGCTTGACCGGGGGGCTGCAAATCGACGAAGCCCTGATTTTGCTAGCCGACAGCAGCAAACCCAGTTTGGGCAGCGATGTCCGCATCGTGCGGCGTGGGCAAGCTGCCGATGTGGCCACAGTCCCTAATGCTGAACAAGCCGCAGCACAAGCGGCCGAACTGGTGGCACAAGAAAAAAGAGCCCAAGCCGCCTCCGAGCAAAGTCTGCATGCCTTCAGACAGACCACGCCTGGCCAAAAATGGGGACTGAACGCAGCCGTGTCCCTGGATATGGGGAAAAATTTTCGAATCCGTGGAATGGGCTTGGATACTCATGTGGTTGGCACCCTCAACATCCACACCGTGAGCGAACAAACAACCAGCAAAGGCCAAATGGCCCTGCGCCCAGAAATCACCGGAACCCTGCGCACCGTGGGTGGCGAATACCGCGCCTATGGGCAGTGGTTAGACATCGAAGAGGGCTTGATCCGCTTTACCGGCCCCTATAACGATCCACGCTTGGATATCTTGGCCATCCGCCCGCGTACCGAAGAGCGTGTAGGTGTGCGCATCACGGGGCCGGCCAGTAATCCGCGCGCTGTGTTGTATGCAGAAAGCGCCATGCCCGATTCTGAAAAACTGGCGTGGCTCATTTTGGGACGCGAAGGCAGCAATGGCGGCGCCGAGGCCGCCATGCTGCAGCAAGCCGCCGTAGCGCTGCTGGGCAGTGGCAGCAGCAGTAGCGGTTTGGCGCAAAGCGTGGGGCTAGACGAAATCGGCTACCGTTCAGCCGAAACCAATAGCGATGGCACGGTGCGCGAAAGCAGTATCAGCATAGGCAAACGCCTCTCGCGTAATCTCTACCTCAGTTATGAGCGCAGTCTTTCGGGCGCACTGGGGACGCTGTATGTGTTCTACGATATTTCGCGCCGCTTCACCCTGCGCGCGCAAACCAATGAAAAGGCTAGCGCGCTGGATGTGATTTTCACGCGCCGCTATCAAAGCGTATTGCCTGAAAAACGCGCAGCATTAGAGGCAGCCGCCGCGCAAGAGCGGGCTGCACAAATCCAGGTGGATGCAGCGCGTGCCAAGTAATGCGCGCCAACACAGCAAAACAGCAACCAGCACCAGAGCGAAGTTGAAGACCGCAAAATGCATCGTGAAGCTATTTTCAGCACTATTTACGGGGTATAGGCCGGAAAACCTGCCTGAGCTGCTCACTTTTTGATAGAAAAACATCATGTCTATTTCTCTTTTAGCGCACATCGAACAGGCCAGCGCCCAATTTGAGCAAGCCCAAATCGCCCTAGGACAAGGCACGCTGCACTACGCCGACGAAGCCGCTTGGCTGGTGTTGTGGGCCGCCAAGCTGCCGCTAGATACCGATTGCAGCAGCGCCGAGTTTGCTGGCAGTGCAGCCAATACCGCGCCTAGCGCTGCGCTGGAGGAAAAAATTAGCGCGCTGATTGCTCAGCGCATCAGGAGCCGCCAGCCCGCCGCCTATTTAACGCAAGAGGCCTGGTTGCAGGGCGTGCCCTTCTATGTGGATGCGCGCTGCATCGTGCCGCGCAGCCTGATTGCCGAAATCATCGCCGATGGCTCGGCCGATGTCTGGCTAGACCCGCAGGCGACAAGCGCACTCGATTTATGCACCGGCAATGGCAGCTTGGCAGTGCTGGCAGCCATGGCCTGGCCTGATTTGCAGATAACAGCCAGCGATTTATCCACCGACGCATTGGCCGTAGCGCACATCAATGTAGAAAAACATGGCCTGCAAAACCGCATTCAATTGCTGCAGGGCGCAGGCTTAGCGCCAGCCATGGCACAAGGTTTGCGCTTTGACTTGGTGTTGTGCAACCCGCCTTATGTGAACGCGCAAAGCATGGCCGCGCTGCCCGCTGAATTTTTGGCCGAACCCGCACTGGCTTTGGCGGGCGGTGCCGACGGCATGGATTTCGTGCGTCCGCTGCTGGCCGAGCTGCCGCAAGTGCTGAGCGAAAACGGCGTGTTGATTTTGGAAATCGGCCATGAACGCGCGTTTTTTGAAGCGGCCTTCCCCCAGCTTGCCCCCATGTGGCTGGAAACCAGCGCGGGTGGCGATCAGGTGCTGCTGCTCACGCGCGAAATGTTGCTGCTGTGATGGTGATGGCATGATGACGCCGCCCGTTTGATTTCGTCATGCCAGCGGGCTATGATTTGCCCCGTTTTTCTGCTTTATTGCGCTACGCGTTAGAGGTTTTCGCTGCTATGCTTTTCACCGCTTTACTCCGCCACCGTTTGCCGCATGTCCTGGTTTGGATCACGCTGGGTTTTAGCGCGACCTGGGTGCAGGCGCAAACCGTACAGCTGACTGTCAGCGGCGTAGGCTCGGGACAAATCCCCATCGCCATGGCGCCTTTTGTGGGGCAAGAGGCCACGCCGGCCAACATCAACAGCATCATTTGGGCTGATTTAGAGCGCAGCGGCCAGTTTCGCAGCGTCGATGCCACAGGCAGCGGCTTAAACGAAAACAGCCGCCCCGACTTCAAACTCTGGCGCCAACGCATGGCCGATGCGGTGGTGGCCGGCAGCGTGCAAGCCACGGCGCAAGGCTATGAACTGCGTTTTACCCTGTGGGACAGCTTAAAAGGCCAAACGCTAGCGCAAGAAACCCTGCGCGTGCCCAGCGCCAATCTGCGCTACGCCGCGCATCGCGCCGCCGACATCATTTATGAAAAGCTCACTGGCGAAAAAGGCATTTTTGCCACCCGCGTGGCCTACATCACCAAATCGGGCGGGCAATACAAGCTCTGGATCGCGGATGCCGCTGATGGCGAGCATGCGGTCGCCGCGCTCAGCAGCCGCGAACCCATCATCTCGCCCGTTTTCTCGCCCAAAGGCGATGAGCTGGCCTATGTCTCGTTTGAGCAGCGCAAACCCGTGGTCTATATCCACACCCTCAGCACAGGGCAGCGCCGCATCGTCGCCAACTTCAAAGGCAGCAATAGCGCACCCGCTTGGGCGCCCGATGGGCAATCGCTGGTCGTCTCGCTCAGCCGTGATGGTGGTACGCAACTATTTCGCGTTTCGCGCAATGGCGGCGCGCCGCAAAAGCTCACCAACGCGGGCATCAATACTGAAGCAGCTTTTAGCGCCGATGGCAGCCAGATTTATTTCACCTCAGACCGCGGTGGCGCGCCGCAAATCTACCGCATGAGCGCCGATGGCGGCGCTGCCACCCGCGTCACCTTTGGCAGCGCCCAAGCCCTTAGCCCCGCCCTCAGCCCCGACGGCAAATGGCTGGCCTATATCGGACGGGAAAGCGGTGGCTATAAACTGCGCGTTATGGATTTAGCCAATGGCAGCAGCCGCGTCCTGACCAGCACCACAGAAGACGAACGCCCCAGCTTTGCCCCTAACAGCCGCCTGATTGTTTACGCGACGCGCCAAGGCGGCACCGAGTTGCTGATGAACACCACGCTCGACGGTCGCGTCCAAACCCGTTTACTCGCCAGCCGAGGCGATATTCGCGAACCCAGTTGGGGCAAATGACGCGCATTTTTGACTACTGTTTTAATAGCTATTCAGGCAGGTTTTACGCTGGATTTTACCGATTTCATTCATTTTTTTATTGAAAGGCTCTCATCATGCAAAAAGCCCTCCTTACCCGCAGCCTGCTGGCAGCCACCCTAGCCGCAGCCCTGCTTGCTGGCGGCTGCGCCTCTAAAGTGCCGCTCAATCAAGACAGTGGCAGCACCAATCAGCAGCAAACCGACGACAGCCGCAGCGTCACACCAGTAGATGCGCAAGGAGCAGGCAGCAGCAGCGCCGATATGCGCCAAGCCGCTAGCGCCGAACGCTTGGTCTATTTCGACTTTGACAGCTATGTTGTCAAGCCCGAGTTTGAAGCCCTACTGCAAAAAAATGCCGCCTTCATCAAGGCCGATAAAGTGCGCCAAGTCAAACTCGAAGGCCATGCCGACTTGCGCGGCACGCGTGAATACAACCTAGCACTGGGGCAAAAACGCGCCGATGCGGTCAAGCAAGCTTTAAGTCTTTTAGGTGTGGCCGAAAGCCAAATGGAAGCCATCAGTTTTGGCAAAGAAAAACCCGTCAGCGAAAGCCTGGACGACGAAGCACAAGCTAAAAACCGCCGCGTGGAATTGGTTTACCCCTAGAAACCAATCCGATGCGCAGCTACGGGTTTGCACTAGGCAGGGTGCAAACCCGCGGTAGCACACACAAATTCCACTAAACTGCTGCTTTTCCTTGGCCGCCCTTCGGCTTTTCGGGGCGGCTCTTTTCGTTTTAAGACCCATCATGCTCGGCCTACTTTATCTGCTTTGGATTTTCATCATCGGTTATTACCTGATGCTCAAATTCACCCCTTGGTTCAACCATCAAACATTGGGGGCAGGGGATCCAGACAACGATGACAAGGCGGTCGCCACCACCGTGCCGGCGTGGATGTTCCAGCTCCCATTTGCTTGGATACTGGGGGCGCTGGTCGTCAATTGGCTGAATTTCTTTCTTTGCAACTTCACCCGCAGCATATCGGCGACACTGTTCACGATGACGGCCGCTGGCACAGCCGCAGTCTGGATTGTTCTCCATGAGCGCAAAAAAACCGACAGCATCTTCATGACCCATCTGCGCCGCTTGTGGCAGGGGACTGGCAAAGCCGAGTGGTGCTACTTGTTGTTGGCGCTTGCCCTAGCGGCCTATACCAATCTCTACACCCTGAGCAGCGACAGCAAAGAGTTGCTTATCTCGACAGGCGTATTCAGCGACTTCGCTCCCCACATTTCGCTCATTCGCTCATTCAGTGTGGGCGAAAACTTTCCGCCGCAATACCCCCACTTTGCCGCTGGTGATATTCCCTACCACTTCTTATTCCACTTCTTGGTAGCCAGCTTAGAGTCGCTTGGCCTGCCCCTGAACTGGAGCTTTAACCTACCCAGTATTTTTTCGGTGACCTCGCTCTTGCTGCTGGTCTATGTACTGACCTTGCGCATCACGGGGCGAAAAATCGTAGCTTATTGGGCGATGATTTTCATTTTCTTCCGCTCTTCTTTGGCCTTTTTTGATTTTGCGAAAAACTACCGTTTGAGCCAATTGCCAGAGGCAATTTTAGAAACTGATTTTTATGTTGGTAAAACAGCCAATGCGGGTTGGGGTATGTGGACGCTGTTTAACACCTTTGGCAACCAACGCCACCTCGCATTTGGTATTTGTGCTGCACTGATCGCCATTATTTTGATGTTGCCGCAGGTTGAAGCCAAAATTTTCGGTACGCAAGAGACCAACAAAACACAAGCTTGGCGCATAGAAAGCGTGCCTCGAGCAGTATTTGTGGGTATATTTTTGGGCTTGATTGCATTTTGGAATGGCGCAACCTTGATTGCGGCGCTGCTGCTGCTGGCCGGTTTTGCGCTGAACTCGCGGCATCGCATGGAGTACATCGTGATTGCAGCTATTGCAATCGTGCTCGCTAGCTTGCAATCGCGTTGGTTTATCGCACCAGGGAAGAATCCCATTGCCTTGCGTTTTGTATTTGGTTTCTTGTCGAATGAGAAAAGTTTAACGGGCGCAGCTAGCTATATTGTTCAAGCCTACGGTTTACTTATTCCTTTATTTGTGGCCTCGCTGTTTTACTGGCGTCGATATGCTGCGATAGGCTTGGCTTTTGCAGTCCCCTTTATTTTTGCCTTCACCGTGCAGCCGACGCTGGAGATGGCACTCAACCATAAATTCGTATTGGTATCGACATTTTTGATGGGCATCTTTGTGGCATGGATGTTGGTGGACATCTGGGGTAATAAGGCTAAGGCTTGGCGATTACTACTTATTCCCGTATTTGCACTGCTCACAATCACAGGTACTGTAGATATGGCAGCATTTAACAATATCAACAATATCAATGCGGGCAAGCGCTTTGGTGTCCCAAGAGACAACCCCGTCTCTGCATGGGTGATGCGTAATACCCCGCCTCGCTCGGTGTTCTTAACCGAGCTGGTGACGCTGAACCCAGTTCTTTACGCTGGTCGCCTGAGCTATCTAGGTTGGCCCTATTACGGTTGGAGTGCGGGCTATGACACGACTGGACGAGAGCAAGATATCCGCCTGATATATGGTGCCGGGACAAAAGAGGATCTGCAAAAATCCTTGAAAGATAAACCGATTGATTATATTTTGATCAATGATGCTGTGCGCAATGCTACAAATTATGTGATCAATGAAACTTTGATTGCAGAAACCTACCCTCTCGTATTTGAAAATCCTTACGAGGGGACAAAAATTTACCAAGTTCGCAAAGCCCCCTGATGGAGATGAGCGGGCAAGCGATGCCACAATTTCTGCGCTATCTCATTGGCGGCGCCCTGTGCGCAGGCTTGGAGTATGGCAGTTTTTTGTTGTTGCATCATGGATGGACTTGGAGTTTAATTTTGGCCAATACGCTGGCCTACTCCTTAGGTTTGGTGCTTAGCTTTACATTGAATAAATGCTGGGTTTTTCAGGGGCCACAGCGGCATCAAACGGGCATGCAATTTTTGGTCTATTGTTGTTTGGCGTTGCTCAATTACAGTTTGGGGACATGGCTTCTGGTGTATTTGGTACAAACCTTTGGGCTTTCTGCGTGGTTGGGTAAAGGCTTGTCGATGGCGGCTATTGTGGTATGGAATTTTCTGGTTTATAAAAAAGTGATTTATCGATGAAGCCAGCCCTCTCTCTCGTCATTCCTGTTTACAACGAGGAGGCGCACATTGCCACCAGCATTACAACTGTGCGCCGTATCTTGGATGCAGCAAATATCAGCCACCAATTCATTCTGGTGGACGATGGTTCGCGTGATGGCACTTGGGCCGCATTGCAAAGTTTGGCCATTACCATGACGGGGATTCGTGCCTACAAGCTCTCACGCAACTTTGGCAAAGAGGCTGCTTTATGTGCAGGTTTGGAGCAAGTCGATACCGATTTGGCCTTGGTCATGGATTCCGACCTGCAGCACCCACCTGAGTTGATTCCCGCTATGGTGGCTAAGATGCAAGAGGGCTACGATGTCGTCGAAGGCATCAAGTCCGATCGGGGGCATGAGGGGCAGATGTATAAGCTAGGCGCACGCGCTTTCTACAGTAGCTTTATGCGCTTGACGGGCTTTGATTTGCGCGATGCCTCAGACTTTAAATTAATGAACCGTCGCGTGATCAATGCGTGGCGCCAGTTGCCAGAGAGGGACACTTTCTTCCGGGGGATGGCAGCTTGGGTGGGTTTTAAACGCTATGCGATGCCCTTTCAAGTGGCGCGTCGCGTTGAGGGCGTGAGTAAGTGGTCCCCGGTGAAGCTCTCGCGTTTGTTTATTTCAGCGATCTCCTCGTTTTCCTCGTTACCGCTGCAGATCATCACCATTTTGGGTGCCATTTTCTTTTTCAGTTCTTTGCTTTTGGCGATTTGGACTTTGTACATGAAATTTGCAGGCACGGCACTTAGTGGGTTTACCACGGTGATTTTGTTGCAGCTGATTATTGGCAGTGCCATCATGTTCGGCTTAGGGACGATAGGCTTATATTTGGCGCGTATCTACGATGAAATCAAGGCACGACCGAGATATTTGATTGAGCAAAGTGCCGCTAGCACGGTTAGCACTCCTGGTACTGCTAGCCCCATTTTTTGATTTTTGTCTATTGCTTTTTGTTGGAGATTTCATGAAACCCTCTTCTTATTTTGCACTCACTGTGGCTGCAGCCTTGAGTTTGTCTTCAGGCTTGGCATCCGCTCAGCCCAAGCCGCCACTACCAGGGAGTGCTCCCAGCAAAAGTGGCATGCAGGCAGCGTCTAAACCTGCAGCTGCACCAGTGGTGGTGGCAGCGGCGACGGGGCAGCTGAGTCTGATTGCTGATGGCGCGACCGTGTTGTCGGCCGATGGCAAGTTGATTTGGATGCGCTGTCAGATTGGCCAAAGCTACGAAAAAGGCCAGTGCGTTGGAGAGGCTAAAAAAATGGACCAACGCGATGCAGCGAATGAAATCAAACGCATCAATTTCACCAATGGATTTGCGGGGAGCAAGGATTGGCGTCTGCCGAGCGTGGAAGAGCTGCAAACCCTGGTTTTTTGTGAGCATGGTATGACTGGGCGCGAGCGTGCATGGAAGACTTCAGCCACACTCAGCAAGAATTTGCCTGATGCTTGCCGTGGCGAGAATTATCTGCGCCCCACGATCGATCCGATTGTTTTTCCTAATGCTGCGAAAGACTGGGTCTGGACGGCTACGCCAGATTTTGAGCGTGTGGTCAATATGTGGGCAATTAATTTCTCGACTGGCTCACCTTCCCCTATTGGGCGTGCTAACAACCAGACTACGGCTCGCGCGGTCCGTAGCGCGAAATAAAACGCAGGTAAGAGCGGGTGAGGAAAGAAGGGGACGCTTCTTGGCTTAAGTGGCTGCCAAATGTTTAGCTGTGTTTGCGTGCCAGTACCTGCCCAGCTCTTCGCCCTTCTAAGTCTTTGACTTCGAAGTGCCATCCTGCATACCGCAGGGCATCCCCCACACGCAGCAAGCGCCCTTTTTCGGCCATCAAGAAGCCGCCTAAGGTGTTGTAGATGCCAGCGGCCTCATTTGGAAAATCCTCGTCCATATCGAGGCGCGTTTTCAGCTCGGCCAAGGGCATCAGGGCGTCCAATTGCCAGCTGCCGTCTGTTTGCTGTCGCGCCCAGGCATGCGCCAGATGCTCGGGTTTTAGCTCGCCCGTAATGGCTTCGAGCATGTCACGGGGCGTGAGCAGGCCTTGCAGCCCGCCGTATTCATCAACGACAAACACCATGCGTCCGGCGCGCAGGCGGAATTGTTCCAAGAGCTCTAAGCCGGTTAAAGTTTCTGGCACAAAGACTGGTGGTAGCGCCAATTCCTCCAGCGTAGTCTGTGGTGCTGGGTGCAGTAAGAGTTGCGCCAAGCTGACAATGCCCAGCACATGATCCAAATCTTCGCGACACACGGGATACCACGAGTGTGCACGCTCAGCCTGCTGCATATGGGTTTGGATGTTGCGCATGGCATCGGCGACGGAGGTTTCTGCATGAAGCCAGTGGATATCCGCGCGCGGCAGCATGATGGAGGTCAGCGGCCTGTCGTCGAGATGGAAAACATTTTCGACCATGCGCCTTTCGTGCTTTTCGATCACACCTGCGTCTAGGCCTTCGTCTAGGCTGGCCGAAATTTCGGCCTCGGTTACCAGCCGTGCTTGGCTAGTGTCAATGCGCAGCAGGCGCAGCACGGTTTCGGTGCTCCAGCTGATCAATTTGATGAAAGGTGCGGCGGCTGTGGCTAAAAAATCCATAGGGCGCGCAACCCAGCGGGCCACGGCTTCGGGATAGAGCAGGCCGATGCGCTTGGGCACCATTTCACCAAATATCAAGGTGACATAAGCCAAGACCACCACCACGCTAAAAGTCGCCACCGGGCGTGCCAAGGCTTCGGGCGTGCCCCAGCCTTGCAATTGCTGCGCTACACCAGCGGCAAACGCGGCTTCGCCCACAATGCCGTTCAGCAGGCCGATGGAGGTAATGCCGACCTGCACAGTGGAAAGCATGCGGGTGGGCTCATCGGCCAGTTTCATCGCGGCGGCGGCACCCTTGTCGCCCGCTTCAGCCATAGCCGTAAGCCGCACCTTACGCGCCGTGCTCATGGCCAACTCGCTCATGGCGAAAAGCGCGTTCAATAAGGTGAGAAACAGAATAAAAAGAACTTCCATAGGGCGGCTACTGTAGCGCAAGAAATCGGCTGAGCTGGGGTGATAATCAGCGGCTATGGATACTCTGCTACAAATCTTCAACCTCGTTTTTCATGTCGATCAAACCTTGGCGGCCTTTATTGCGGCCCATGGGCAACTGATCTACGCCTTGCTGTTTGCCATTGTTTTCGTCGAAACCGGCTTGGTCATCATGCCTTTTTTGCCGGGCGATTCGCTCTTATTCATTGTTGGGGCTTTTTGCGCCACAGGGCATTTAGATTTCGCGCTGAGCTGCGGCATCTTGTTCCTTGCCGCAGTCTCAGGCGACCAGCTCAACTACAGCATAGGCAAATACTTTGGCCCCAAAGTGTTCAAGTGGGAAAACTCGCGCTTCTTCAATAAGAAGGCTTTTGATAAAGCCCACGGCTTTTACGAGCAATACGGCGGCATCACCATTGTGTTGGCGCGTTTTATGCCTTTTATTCGCACCTTCGTGCCTTTTGTGGCCGGGGTGGCATCCATGACGCGCAGCAAATTTGTGTTTTTCAATGTCTTAGGCGCGGCCATTTGGGTCTTTGGCATCATCATCGCTGGCTATTTTTTCGGCAATTTGCCTTGGGTTAAAGAGAACCTCGAGAAAATCATCTGGGGCTTGATTTTGATTCCTGGCCTGTTGGCGATTTATGGTGCTTGGAAAGCTCAGCGCGAACAAAAATCAACTTAATCTGGCTGCGCCTTGAAGATCCTGCCCGAATAGCTATTGTTTTTATGGTTTTCTAGGGGCAGGGAGGCGCGAGTTTACCGATTCTACCAAGGCATGTTCAGCTGTTGCAGGGAGTGTAGGCACAGCTGTTAGGGCTAGCGCGGCGCTGAGTTTCAGTGCAGTATGTGACTTAGGTATCACGGTGGCCGGGCTAAGGGGACTTGCGCTTGGAGCACGCACGCTAAGGAGTGTTGGCGTTATTGCAGCGTGGATAGGTGGCAGGGTGGCAGGTAAGGCGGTGCGCACCAGTTCGGCATAGGCCTGCATCCCTAATCCAGTGAGGTGGATGCCATCTTGCACAAAAAACTCGCGGTGGGCGTTGGCGTAGGTATTCCAGTCTATGAGCGCGACATTACGGTGCTGGCTGGCAATCCTCCTCAGCAGACTGTTGTTCTCATCCGCCCAGCGTCGATCGGCATGAATGGTGATCAGCAGGACTCGATCTTGGTCTTTGAGCAGTTCAAGAATTTTTTTGAGATTTTTTTCGTAGATATAGCCATTGGTCCCGATGTGGATGACGACTGAGGGGGAGAGTGAGGCTTGGCGCGCCGGGCTCTGCAGGATTTTTAGCAAATCACTGGCCTGGCGCCCGACTTTGGCATCGATTTGGGCGTGGGGCAATTTCTTGGCTAAAGTGCTTTTCGCGCCCAGCATGACGGAGTCGCCAAAGGCCTGGATGTGGAGGGGGGTGGAGGCGATGGGGGGGCTAGGGGACGGGCTGGGGCTGCTGGGTGCCACTTGAGTCGTTTGCGAGTTTGTCTCTACTGTGGCTACGCGGCCCGACATGGTGCTGGCCAAGGGGCTGATGATTGGGCTGGATATGGGGGGCGATACGGGCGCTGGCATCGTTTGAGGCACGGGCGTGTCGGGTTGGATGGCCGAGCTTGGTCGAGGCAGCGGGGTTGGGGATGCCGTGCTTGCAGTGGGTGGGGAGGAGGGCGTACTGGCTTGCAGTTCGGTGTCGGCTAGTACTTCGTAGGTAGGCTCCACGAGGGGGTGCAATAAGGCGATAGTGGCTGGAGCTGCAGTGGTTGTGGTCGCAGCTAAGGCTATGGGATTGAGGCCAGGGGCTGGCGTACTGACCGTACCGAAAAAGCGTGGTAGCTGCAGACGCGCACCTACAGGATCTCCGAGATACAGCGCGGTTAGCGTTGCGAGTACAGCTGTACATCCTGTCAAGGCGACGGCTTTGGCCCACATAGATAGGCGCATCCACCGCAGGTTGCGCAGTGGGTTCTCTACCCAGCGGTAGCACAGCTCGGCCAGCACCATGGTCAGGGCGATGCGCAGGGCAAAGGCCACGAAAATAGATTCGGGCAATTCGTAGCCTGGGCGCAGAAAGACAAACACGGGCCAGTGCCACAGATAAAGGCTGTAGGAACGGCGCCCCAGCCAACTGAAGGCTGGGCTGTTGAGCAAGGCGTTAATGGGATTGCTTGGTGTGCATGCTGCCCAAATCAAGGCTATGGTAGCCAGCTCTACAGCGAGAAAACCACCGCGATACAGAAACTCTGAGCCATCATTCGAGAAGGAGAGAAAAGCCGCTAAAAATACCAAAGCTGCCATGCCAAGCAAGCCCAACGAGATGGACTGCCAGCCTTTTTTAAGCTTCGGAATATGGGATGCCAGACTAGCCCAAAAAGCGCCCATCAGCAGGCCATGGGCATGGGTGTCGGTGCTCAGGTAGAGGCGCTCTGGCGGCGCTTCCAGTGGGATGTTATAGCGGTAAGCCAGCCAGGCCATCCAGCCTAGCGATGCAGCGGCCAAGCCCCCGACCGTCAGCGGCAGGGGTAGCCAGCGGCGCAGGCGGTACAAGAGAGCGAGCAAGAGCGGCCAGAGAATGTAGAACTGCTCTTCAATCGCTAAAGACCAAAAATGTTGAAAAGGGCTGGGGCGTTCAAACTGTGCAAAATACGGCTGCGCGTCGTAGAGTTGCCAAAAATTGGAGTAATAAAACAGGGCTGAAGGCAGATCTTTACGCACACCAACCAAGGCATCTGGTGCAAAAAAATAGCTATAGCCTAGTACCGTCAAGGCCAGTGCCAAGATGGCAGGCAGTAGCCGTTTAATGCGACGCAGATAAAAATGTCCGGTGGCCATATGCCCGAAGCGCTGCATATCCACAAGCAGTAAGCGCGTGATCAAAAAACCCGAGAGTACAAAGAACATGTCCACACCCAAAAAACCCGCAGGTAAAACCCGAGGTAAATTAGCGTGAAACAGAATCACCGCCAGCACAGCCAAGGCGCGGATGCCGTCTAGCCCCTGGATGTAGCCCAGGGCTAAGGCGGTTTTGGGTACTGCAGCAGGTGCGCGCATAAACAAAAAGGCTGGTGCTGCTTCAGCGCGGTGCCAACCACTGGCGCAGGCGCATATCGTCCACCAAGATTTGTCCGCTGCGCTGATAGCCCTTCATACTAAGGTGAATCAGGTCTGGAGCCATCAATTTTGGGCTGGCACTGTACCAGTGGTAAGCCCCAGCCATACCACCCATACTGGCCTGCCAATCCCAAAAACCGCAAGAAAAATCCAGCGCCAGCTCGCGCTGCACGCTGGCAATTTGTGCATGCACGCGGCTGTAGCGCAGCGCGCTATCGACATCCATCTGGCTTTGCCATTTGCTGGGCAAAACACCACGGTCGGTCGGGCCAATCAGCAGGCAGGGCGTTTGCGGGAAAGCCGCACGCATCTGTTCCAAGCTGCGGCGCAGGCTATTGCGGTATTGCGACTCAGAAAAATGGGCATCTGCGCCTTCATTGGTGCCGTATTCAAGCAGTAGCAAATCGTAATCGCGCCGCTGCTGCCACCACGCTGCAGGCTGGGCGCTTTGCCAGCTTCTAGCCACCGCGCTAGGAATACCCAGCACATCCCATATAAGGCGCGGTGGGCGCATATATTCCGGCGCATAGCCATCGATCTGCACACGCCCCGCACGCACTTGTAGGCGCACTTGGGAAAAGCCTTCGGGCGCGTGTAAGTGGATGCGCTGTGCCCCTGGGGGCAATTGCAGCACTTGGGCCGTACCCGTATCGCCTGTCACGCTCAGTTGTGCGTCCTCGGTGCCTATCACTTGCAGCAAAACATCGACGCCGCGCAGCACCCTAGTATTTTCACTTGGGCGGCGAAAATCGAGCCAGAGCCAAGCATCGGTTTGGGTATTTTCCAGCGCAGCCAAGGCCGGACCCACGCGCCGTCCCGCTTTTTCGATGTTGATCGCAGTTTGCAGGCGCCAGTTTGGGGCTTGACAGAATTTACGCATCGGCAGGCGCACGCCAGCACGCGCCATGGTGGGCGGAATGAAACTGGGCGCGACTGCCGCTTTGTCCCAACCCAAGGCGGTAAGCATGCCATCGGTCAAAAAAGCCGCTGCCGCATGGCTATCGCCCCAAACGGCGACAGCGGGCACACCCGATGGACGCTGCATTCCTGCCAGAGGCACATGATCACCGTTGATTTGGGGCGTATAGGCCAATACCGCACTTAAATCGACATGATCCAAAGAGGTCGTGTTGACAGGAGTGCGGGAAGTAGCGCGTTTGCTTGCAGTCGGTGCATCTGGGCACACCAAATCCGCTGGGCTGTGACTGCCTTGCACTTGCAGAGTGCTGACCGTTGGCTCAGCAGCGCCTGCCAAGCTGGGGCTGAACGGCAGAACGCCGCAGAGCAGGGCTGTGCACAGTTGAAGCAAGCGCGTGCGAAATATTGTGGGCATGAGTAGGTGTAAAGACTTAGTGAGTGGGTAAGGGTAGCGTGGTGGGCTGTGGTGCGGGCATTTCATCGGGGTAGTCGCGGCTGAAATGCAGGCCACGGCTTTCGCGGCGCTGCTGCGCGCTTTGCACAATCAGGTCGGCCACTTCGACCAAATTGCGCAGTTCCAGCAGGTCTTGGGTGACATGGAAATTGGCGTAGAACTCGGCAATTTCAGCGCGCAGCAGGGCAATGCGGTGTGCCGCGCGTTCTAGGCGTTTGTCGGTGCGCACGATGCCGACATAGTTCCACATAAAGTGGCGCAGCTCGGCCCAGTTGTGGGTGATGACGACCAGCTCATCGGCATTGGTGACGCGGCTGTCGTCCCAGGGTTTGAGCGCAGGCGGCATGGCGGCGGGCAGCTGCAAGATGTCGGCAGCGGCGGCGGTGGCAAAAACAATGCATTCCACCAGCGAATTGCTGGCTAAGCGGTTGGCTCCATGCAGGCCGGTGTAGGTGGCTTCGCCCACGGCATACAGTCCCGCAATATCGGTGTGCCCGGCCAAATCGGTATGGATGCCGCCGCAGGTGTAATGCGCCGCTGGCACGACGGGGATGGGGTCGCGCGTGATGTCTATGCCCAGACCCAAAAGCCGTTTATAGATATTGGGGAAATGGCCTTTGACAAAGTCAGCAGGCTGGTGGCTGATGTCTAGGTGTACGCATTCCAGGCCGTGCTTTTTCATCTCAAAATCGATGGCGCGGGCGACGATGTCGCGCGGTGCTAATTCGCCGCGCTCGTCGTGCTCAAACATAAAGCGCTCGCCCGTGCTGGGCAGCTTTAAATGCCCGCCTTCACCACGCACGGCTTCGGTGATGAGGAAGGAGTTTTCTTGCGGGTGATACAGACAGGTGGGGTGGAATTGGATGAACTCCATATTCGTCACCCGGCAGCCTGCGCGCCAAGCAGCGGCGATGCCATCGCCCGTGGCGGTGTCGGGGTTGGTGGTGTAGCGGTAGACCTTGCCCGCGCCGCCCGTGGCCAAAATGGTGTGGGGCGCGGCATAGGTGTCCACCACATCACGCTGGGTATCCAAAATATAAGCACCCCAGCAGCGGTTTGCGCCCGTGGCGGGGTCAGCTTGGCAGATCACATCGACCAACATATGGTTTTCTAAGATGGTGATATTGGCCTGCTCTTTGACCCGCGCCAGCAGGGTTTGCTGCACCGCCCAGCCCGTGGCGTCATCCACATGCACGATGCGGCGGTGGCTGTGGCCGCCCTCGCGCGTGAGGTGCAGTTGCTCGCCATCTTTGGTAAAGGGCACGCCCAGCTCTTGCAGCCAATCAATCGCTTTGGGTGCGCCTTCAATCACCGCACGCGTGGCGGCCATGTCGTTCAATTCCGCGCCCGCGTCAAAGGTGTCAGCAATATGCGATTCAAAACTGTCGCTCGCCTCGCGCACGCCGGCTATGCCGCCTTGTGCCCAGCTGGACGAGCCATCGGTCATGCGCAGCTTGGTGACCACAACCACGCGTTTGCTGGGTGCAAGCCGCAAAGCGGCGGTTAAACCAGCCAAACCCGAGCCGATGATGAGCACATCAAAATGGTGAGATTGCATAAAGGAGCGTGCAAAAAATCAAGGCCGCATAAGGCGATAAAGGGCGCGGCGAAAGGCGCTTATTGTAGGGTTGTGCGCGCTGGCCTAGGCGCGTGTCAGAAAAAGGCGCAAGCTGCATTCGGTTCTGTTTGCTAATCCAAATGGAGTACGCAAATCGGGTAAGATTTGCGCCCACATGAATACGCAAGCCCCTGTTACCCATAGCGCTTTGCCCCTTTCCCGCACCCAGCATTGGGTGGCCGAGATGGTGGTAGGCCTCAATCTTTGCCCCTTTGCCCGCGCCGAAATGGTGAACCAGCGCATCCGCTATGTGCAGGAAGATAGCCAAGACGAAGAAGCGCTGCTGCAAACCTTAGAGCGCGAACTGGCTTTTTTGCACGCTGCCGATCGCAGCCAGACTGAAACCACCCTCATCGTCTGCACCGCCGCTTTGCCCGACTTTATGGATATGCAATTGTTTTTGCCCCATGGCGATGCGCTGCTCAAACGCTTAGGGCTGCGCGGGCAGATACAAATTGCCAGCTTTCACCCCGATTTTGTTTTTGCCAGCAGCCAGGCCGATGACGCCGCCAACGCAAGCAACCGCAGCCCTTACCCCACTTTGCACCTGATTCGTGAAGACGCCATTGCCCGCGCTGCCGCCAGCATGGATGAACCCGACAGCATTTACGAGGCCAATATCGCCCTGCTGCGGCAAATGGGCGCAGCAGCTATTGCCCAGCGTATGCAACTGCCCTGATGTTGCAGTGGTATTTTCAGGGGTGTTTTTGGCAATTTAAGCCGTAAAACCTGCCTGAATAGCTCACTTTTTAATAGTTAAAAAAACAAAGCCGGAGACCCCCCATCATGAGCCTAGAGAGCTTAAGCCAAGAGCAGCGCATCTACCCACCCCATCCCGCCCTGGCGCAACACGCAGCCATACCCAGCATGGCCGCTTATACCAGCCTGTGCCAGCAGGCGCGCGAGCAACCCGAGCAGTTTTGGGAAGAATGCGCCATCAATTTGCTGCATTGGAAAAAGCCCTTTACCCAGGTGCTCGATGAATCGCAAGCGCCGCATTACCGCTGGTTTGCTGACGGTTATTTGAACGCCAGCTACAACTGCCTGGACCGCCATGTCGAGGCCGGCAATGGCGCGCGCACGGCGATTATTTTTGAAGGCGATGACGGCCTGGTGCGCGAATACAGCTATAGCGCCCTGCTGCGCGAGGTGTGCCAGCTGGCCAATGCGCTCAAACGCCGTGGTCTGCAAAAAGGCGATCGCGTCATCATCTATATGCCCATGAGTGTGCAGGGCGTGGTCGCCATGCAAGCCTGCGCCCGTTTGGGGCTGACGCATTCGGTGGTGTTTGGCGGCTTTAGCGCCAAATCGCTACAGGAGCGCATCGTCGATACCGGCGCAGTTGCCGTGATCACGGGCGATGAACAAGTGCGCGGCGGCAAAGTCATGGCCATCAAAGAAGTGGTGGACGAAGCCCTAGCCATGGGCGGCTGCGAAGCCGTGCGCAGCATCATCGTCTACCAACGCACGGGCGGCAAAGTGCCCATGCAAGCGGGGCGCGATATCACTTGGGGGCAAGCCCTGCGCGGCCAGCCCAGCACTTGCGAGCCGGTGTGGGTGGAAGCCGAGCACCCGCTGTTTATCCTCTACACCTCAGGCTCTACCGGCAAACCTAAGGGGCTGGTACACAGCACGGGCGGCTATTTGCTCTGGGCGCAGCAGACCATGCATTGGTCTTTTGACCTTGACCCCGTGGCCAAGCCGCACGATGTGTTTTGGTGTACGGCCGATATCGGCTGGGTCACAGGCCATAGCTATGTGGCTTATGGCCCCTTGGCTGCGGGCGGCACACAGCTGATTTTTGAAGGCATCCCCACCTACCCACACGCCGGGCGCTTTTGGCAAATGGTCGAGCGCCACCGCGTCACCGTGCTCTACACCGCACCCACGGCAATTCGCGCCCTGATCAAATTCAATAGCGCCGAGCCCGC
The DNA here is from genome assembly GCA_035906235.1 of Allobrachymonas sp. Taxonomy (GTDB): domain Bacteria; phylum Pseudomonadota; class Gammaproteobacteria; order Burkholderiales; family Burkholderiaceae_C; genus JAMIFN01. Next base: position 20,419 of record JAMIFN010000096.1, read on the forward strand.
CACCCACCCTAGGCAATACGATTTATCCAGTCTGCGCATCTTGGGCTCGGTGGGCGAGCCCATCAACCCCGAAGCCTGGGTTTGGTATTACGAACAAGTCGGCGGCAGCCGCTGCCCCGTGATCGACACCTTTTGGCAAACCGAAACCGGCGGCCACATCATCTGCCCCCTGCCTGGTGCAACGCCGCTGGTGCCGGGTTCTTGCACCCTGCCTTTGCCGGGCGTGCAAATGGCTGTGGTGGATGAAACGGGCGCAGAAGTGCCCCACGGCACGGGCGGCAATTTGGTTATGACGCGCCCGCACCCCGCCATGGCGCGCACTATCTGGGGCGATGCCGAGCGCTACCAAAAAACCTATTTCCCGCCTGATTTGCGCGGCGCGTATTTGGCGGGCGATGCCGCTGTGCGCGCTGCCAAAACGGGTTACTTCACCATCATGGGCAGGGTCGATGATGTGGTCAATGTCAGCGGCCACCGCATGGGCACCATGGAAATTGAATCGGCGCTGGTAGCCCACCCCGATGTGGCCGAGGCCGCCGTGGTCAGCCGCCCAGACGATGTCACGGGCGAAGCCATCGTCGCCTTCATCACCCTGAAAAACACCCGCCCCGTGGACCCCACCGCCACGACTGCCACAGCTGAGGTTTTGCGCAATTGGGTGAGCAAAGAAATTGGCGCGATTGCCAAACCCAAAGACATCCGCTTTGGTGACAACCTGCCCAAAACCCGCAGCGGCAAAATCATGCGCCGCCTGCTGCGCCAGCTGGCACGCGGAGAGGCGATCACGCAGGATGTTTCGACATTGGACAATCCTGCCGTCCTTGACCAGTTAAAGGCTTAAAGCATATGCAGAACTTTGTTCAAAGGTCGGCAGGATTTCGGCGCAGGCTAACTTTTTACCTTTATTCCCTCCCCCTCTGGGGGAGGGCTAGGGTGGGGGCTTTCAGGCTGTGTTTCTTGCTTTTTGGCGTAAGCCCCCATCCCAACCTTCCCCCAAAGGGGGAAGGAGTGAATACCTAAATCTCCGCTGGCGCGGAATGATGACTACTTTGATGCACACCTCACACCTTTAAGAATTCCAAAGCCAAATCGCCTATTTAGGCCGCAAAACCTGCCTGAGCAGCTATTAAATTTATAACATCTGTCAATCACTGCAACCTGGAGACCAGCATGAGTAATTTAACCAGCCTGAGCCAAGAAAACCGCCTCTACCCACCCAAACCCGATCTGGCGCAACACGCAGCCATACCCAGCATGGCCGCTTATGCAAGCCTGTGCCAGCAGGCGCGCGAGCAGCCCGAGCAGTTTTGGGAAGAGCACGCCATCAATTCGCTGCATTGGAAAAAGCCCTTTACCCAGGTGCTCGATGAATCCAACGCGCCGCACTACCGCTGGTTTGCCGATGGCTATTTGAACGCCAGCTACAACTGCCTAGACCGCCATGTCGAGGCCGGCAATGGCGCGCGCACGGCGATTATTTTTGAAGGCGATGACGGCCTGTCGCGCGAATACAGCTACGAAGTGCTGCTGCGCCATGTCTGCCGCTTTGCCAACGCGCTCAAACGCCGAGGCGTGCAAAAAGGCGATCGCGTCATGATCTATCTGCCCATGGGGGTGGAGTGCGTGATAGCCATGCAAGCCTGCGCCCGCATAGGGGCGATTCACTCGGTGGTGTTTGCGGGCTTTAGCGCCAAATCCTTACACGAGCGCATGGTGGATACGGGTGCAGTCGCCATCGTGGCCTGTGATGGGCAGGTGCGCGGCGGCAAAGTGCTGCCGATTAAAACCCTGGTCGATGAAGCGCTGGAACTAGGCGCTTGCGAGGCCGTGCACAGCGTTATCGTGTTTCAGCGCACAGGCGGCAAAGTGCCCATGCAAGCGGGGCGCGACCTGACTTGGGGGCAGGCCACCCACGGCCAGCCCAGCACTTGCGAGCCCGTATGGGTCAGCGCCGAGCACCCGCTTTTCATCCTCTACACCTCAGGCTCCACCGGCAAACCCAAAGGCATCGTGCACGCTACGGGCGGCTATTTGCTCTGGGCGACGCTGAATATGCGCTGGACCTTTGACCTAGACCCCATTGCCAAGCCCGACGATGTGCTGTTTTCCAGCGCCGATTTAGGCTGGATCACGGGGCACACCTACACCGCTTACGGCGCGCTCAGCGCGGGCGCGACGCAGCTGATTTTTGAAGGCATACCCACCTACCCGCACGCCGGGCGCTTCTGGCAAATGATCGAGCGCCACCGCGTCACCGTTTTCGCCACCGCGCCCACGGCGATTCGCGCCCTGATTAAAGCCAATAGCGCCGAGCCTGCGACCCACCCCAGCCAATATGACCTCTCCAGCCTGCGCATCTTGGCGACGGCGGGCGAGCCCATTAACCCCGAGGCCTGGGTGTGGTATTACGAACAAGTGGGACAAACGCGCTGCCCCATCCTCGACACCTTCTGGCAAACCGAAAGCGGCGGGCAATTGCTCGCGCCCATGCCGGGCGCCACGCCCTTGGTGCCAGGCTCTTGCACCTTGCCCATGCCGGGCGTGCAAATGGCGGTGGTCGATGATGCGGGACAAGAAGTGCCGCATGGCACGGGCGGCAACCTTGTCATGCTGCGCCCCATCCCTTCGCTGACACGCACCATCTGGGGCGATAAAGAGCGCTACCAAAAATCCTATTTCCCCGAAGAGCTGCGCGGTGCATATTTGGCTGGCGACGCGGCTGTGCGCGATGCCAAAACGGGCTACTTCACCATCATGGGGCGGGTCGATGATGTGATTAATGTCAGCGGCCACCGCATGGGCACGATGGAGATTGAGTCAGCCCTGGTGGCGCACCCCGATGTGGCCGAGGCCGCCGTGGTGGGCAAACCCGACGATGTCACGGGCGAAGCCATCTGCGCCTTTGTGGTGCTGAAAAGCACCCGTCCGGTGGACCCCACCGCCGCTGCCGCCACGATGGAGACTTTACGCGCTTGGGTTGCGCAGCAAATCGGCCCCATAGCCAAGCCCAAAGACATTCGCTTTGGCGACAACCTACCCAAAACCCGCAGCGGCAAAATCATGCGCCGCCTGCTGCGCCAGCTCGCCCGTGGCGAGGCCATTACGCAGGATGTTTCTACGCTAGAAAACCCCGCCATATTGGAGCAGCTGCAAGGCTGAGGCGTTTCTGGCGGGGTTTCGGCGTAGGCTAACTTTTCGCAGAAAAGTTAAGCGCAGCGGCCGTCGTCAAAACCCCTCT
>JAMIFN010000097.1:0-12955 GCA_035906235.1 Allobrachymonas sp.
GCCCGGCACCATGGCCAGGCATTGCACCAGACCCACTTTCAGCGCGTCCAGGGCGGTCAAATCATCGGCGCTTTGCACCCGTCCGCCGTCTGGGTTTTGCGCCTGCGGGCGGCGCTCAACGGCCCAAATAATGATGCCGCCGATGATGAAAGTGCTGGCCACCACCAGCGGATTAAACAAATGCGCTTTGATGTATTTGCCAAATAACAGCCCCAACACCACCGCTGGCACAAAGGCAATCAGCACATTGGCAAAGAGGCGACTGGCTTGCGCGTCTTTACCTAGGCCGCAAAGCGTAGCGCGAATTTTTTGCCAATACACCAAGATGACGGCAAAAATGGCGCCCGTTTGAATCGCCACCTCAAACACCTTGTCGCGTTCATCCGTCATGCCCAACAAACTGCCGGTCAAAATCAAATGCCCCGTTGATGAAATTGGCAAAAACTCGGTCAACCCTTCGACGATGCCCATGACGGCAGCTTTGATCAGCAATAACAGGTCCACAGGCACTTCCTTTGATGGGGGGGGAATAGGCTTGGATTATCCAAGAGTTTTGTATCTGCGCCGTGATACGCGGCCCTTTGTAAGCTGATGGAATGGGTGCGGGCTAACCTGTCGAAAACCCTAGACGCATAAGAGCGGGATTGGCGATACATAAGCTTTATGATGGCAGTAGGCTCACGCTGTACGATGTACGCTACAGTGTCTGGGCTTGCAGTACAGCAGTATGGACCCTACCCTTCAGCACCTTTTATCCCGCAATGGCACGCAGTTGGCTGTGTACGACTGGCCCTATTTGCGTCAGCGACCAGCCCGTGCAGCGGTGCTCATCGTTCACACTTTGGGCGATTATGGCCTGCGGTATCAGCAGCTGGCACAGCGCTTGTCGCACTGGGGCTTTGCGGTGCGCACTTTTGATTTGTACGGCCATGGCCAGTCCGGGGGTGAGGCTGGAACCTTGCTGCATACCAATCAATTGGCTGAAGATGTGGCCGATGTGGCCGCAGACTGGCGGCCGCGTTTGCCCGTTGGGATGCCCTTAATCGTGATGGGTTACTCCATGGGGGCGACGGTGGCGATGCAGGCGCAACTGCAAGGGATGTTGGATGCGCAAGCGTATTGCTTGTTCTCGCCCATGCTGCGTCTTCATATGACATGGCTGCAAAGGGTTGCACTCGGGGTTTTTCGCTATATCTTGCCTGATCATGTTGGTCCCGCCCATTTTTACCCGGGCCAGCATGTTCGAGACCCTGAAGCTCAAATCCTATTGGAGCATGATGAAAAATGGGTGCGCGTCTTGAGCGCGCGCCTAGGCGACAGCATGTTCACGAGCTGCGCGGAAGTCATGCGTCGCGCCAAAGAGTGGAGCATCCCTACCCTATTGCTGTACAACGGAGAAATGCCCCCACAAGGCGCCGTACTGCCCAGTGGAACCGAGGACTTTTTTATGTGCTCTCCATCGGGGATTGAGCTTAAACGCTTCGATAACGCCTACCCTGACTTGCTGCACGATGTCGAGAAAAACGAGGTTTACACCCGTATGCAGCAGTGGCTAAATCGCCATTATCCCGAGCGATAAGCGGTTCAAAGCGCCTTCGCCATTAATCGGCCAAGCCATATTGCAATAATTTCTTGCGCAGCGTGTTTCGGTTCAGCCCCAACCATTGGGCGGCCTTGGATTGATTGCCCTCTGCGCGCTGCATCACCACCTCCAGCATCGGTTTTTCCACCACGCTGAGCACCATTTCGTACATATTGGCAGGGCATTCCCCGTCCAAATCATCGAAATAGGTTTGCAGATTGTGGAGTACGCTTTCGCTGATGCTCGATTTCATAATGCGGTTTCATCTTTCTTGTTGTGCGTCCAGTGAGGCCGTGCGTGGCAGTGTGTGGCACTGGTCGGCCATCTGTGTTAAGTAGGCATCTACGGCTGCGTATTGCTGTGCGGCGTTGTCTAGCGTGTTCATGTATTGGCGAAACGCCAAGCTGCCCGGCAAATCGGCCACATACCAGCCAATGTGCTTGCGCGCGCTGCGCACGCCGGCGTATTCGCCATATAAATCGTAGTGCTCGTGCAGGTGCTCCAAGAGCAGCTGGCGTACCTCGGCCATATCGGGCGCCGGCAAATGCTCGCCCGTGGCCAAATAGTGCGCAATTTCGCGAAAAATCCAAGGCCGGCCTTGCGCCGCGCGTCCTACCATGACGGCATCGGCACCTGTTTGCTGCAAAACTGCGAGGGCTTTCTCAGGGCTGCTGATGTCGCCATTGGCCACCACAGGTACGCCTACCGCAGCCTTGACGGCGGCGATGGTGTCGTATTCGGCCTGGCCTTTATAGCCTTGCTCGCGTGTGCGCCCATGCACTGTCAGCATGGCGACGCCAGCGCTCTCGGCCGCGCGGGCGATGGTCACGGCGTTCTTATGCGTTTGGCACCAACCCGTGCGCATTTTTAAAGTCACGGGCACGCCACTGGGCGCGGCTGCCTGCACCACGGCCGCAACGATTTCTAGCGCCAGTTTTTCGTCTTGCATCAGCGCCGAGCCTGCCCATTTATTACAGACTTTTTTGGCTGGGCAGCCCATATTGATGTCGATGATTTGCGCGCCTCGATCAATGTTGTAGCGCGCGGCCTCAGCCATCATGGCCGCATCAGTGCCCGCAATCTGCACCGCAATGGGGCCAAGCTCACCAGTGTGATCTGCGCGGCGCGAAGTTTTCAGGCTTTTGAACAAATCGGGGCGGCTGGTCACCATCTCACTCACGGCATAGCCAGCGCCCAGTTTTTTACACAGCTTGCGAAAAGGCCTATCCGTTACCCCCGCCATGGGCGCGGCAAAAACCCGATTGGGTAAGGTGTAAGAGCCGAGTTGCATAGAGTGGGAAAAGTGCTTGAGGGGTAAAAAAGCCTGCGCAAAAGGCAGGCTATTTTGGAGGCGGGTTGTTTGCTTAAAATTTAGGCAAATTATAGCAAGATTTTGAACGGAAGTGGCGTGGGGATTGCCCTATAGCGTGCTGTTGAGGCGCTCGATAACTTGCAGCTTCAAGTCTTTTTTCAGCACCTTGCCCGAGGCGTTGAGCGGAAAAGCATCAAAGGCCAAGAAATGGCGTGGCACTTTGTAATTGGCCATGTTCTCGCGGCACCAGCTGTGCAGGGCTTTGGCATCAAAGGTTTTGCCGGCTTTCAGCATGACGCAGGCCACGCCTACTTCGCCCATGCGCTCGTCGGGCACGCCCAGTGCCGCCACTTGCGCGATATCGGGGTGAGCGGCCATCAGACGCTCAATCTCAGCCGGGTAGCAATTAAAGCCGCCGACGATGAACATGTCTTTCAGGCGATCGGTGATGCGCAGATAGCCTTGCTCGTTCAGCACCCCCACATCGCCCGTGTGCAGCCAGCCGTCTTTGATAGTTTCGGCCGTGGCTTGCTCGTCATCCAGATAACCCAGCATGACATTGAAGCCCTTGATCAGCAGCTCGCCGTTTTCGCCTGCGGGCAGGGTATTGCCCGCCTCGTCCACGATTTTGATTTCGGTGCCAGGCAGGGCTTTGCCGCAATAGGTGGCGACAGTCTCGACGCTGTCGCCCGGGTCGCACAGAGTGCCAAAGCCTGAGCATTCGGTTTGGCCGTAGGCGGTCGTCACCTTTTTAAAGCCCAGCACATCGCGCATTTGCGCAATCAGCACAGGCGGCACGGTGGCCGCGCCCGTCACGGTGGCGTTGAGCGAAGAGATGTCGTAATCGCCCAGTTTGTCGTGCGCCAGCATGGTGAGAAACAGCGTGGGCGGGCCGGGTAAAAAGGTGATTTTTTCGTCTTGAATGCGTTGCAGCACACTGGCCGCGTCAAATACCTGATGCGGGTAAATGGTGGCGCCGTGCAGCAGGGCGGCCAGCCAGCCGGCTTTGTAGCCAAAGGTGTGGAAGAAGGGGTTGATGATGAGGAAGTGGTCGCCCTGCACCAGCCCCACTACCCGCGCCCATTCGGCAATGGTGCGGATGCTGGCCTCGTGCCCCAGTTTCACCCCCTTGGGTTTGCCTGTGGTGCCACTGGTGAACATCAAATCGGCCATGCTGTCGGGCGCAATAGCCGCTTCGCGTGCAGGCACTTGCGCCAAGCTGTCGGCGGTGCCGCTGGCCAAGAATTGTTCCCAGCTCAGTTCGCCCGCGTTTTTGGGCGCTTGGCGCAGCACCACCACGGTTTGCAGGCAGGCGGGGCGGCCATCAGCCAGCATATCGGGGTAGTAGTTGCCCAAAAAATCGCCGACCGAGAGCAGGGCTTTGCAGCCGCTGCGTTCCAAAATATCGTTGGCTTCCATGCCTTTCATGCGGGTATTGATGGGCACCAACACCGCGCCTGCCATGTGGATGCCGCAGGCGGCCACAATCCACTCATAGGTATTGGGCGCCCACACCGCGACGCGGTCGCCCGCAGCCACGCCTAATGCAATCAGGGCGCTGGCGGCTTGCTCGATTTGCGGCAGCAGCTGCGCATAGCTGGCGCGGTAATCGCCATCAACGATGGCCAGTTGGCTGGCGTATTGTTGGCAAGACTGGCGGATGGCGGCGGGCAGGGTGCGGGCGGTGGTGGCAGAGGTATTCATGGACTGTGAATCGAAGATGGGAATTTTTGGGTGAAGTGTAGCGGGGTGTTAGGCTTGGCCATTCCAGCGAGGGCTGGAATTCATGAATTTATAGAAAAAAATCATCAAAAAAATGAGCTGCCTGGGCAGGCTTTTCAGCCTATAAGCCATAAAGCAATACAAAAAATTTGCCATAAAACAATAGCAAGCTGCAATTGTCCCAAAATAGACACTAATCATCTTTAGAAGAAGCAAAAAAATCAAAAAAATGCATAAATCGGGACAATTGTCCGTCCTTGATTGCCCTATAGAATCCCCTCATGCTTTCTGATGTATCTTCTGCGCCCACTGCCACTTCGGATCTGAACCTGAGCAACCATTTTTTGATTGCCACGCCTGCGGTTGAGGGGGATATGTTCGAAAAGTCGCTGGTGTATTTGTGCCAGCATACCGAAAACGGCGCTTTGGGGCTGATTGTGAACAAGCCCACCGATATTGCCCTAGCCAAGCTGTTTGAACAGGTGGATTTGCCGCTGGAGCGCCGCGATTTGCAGCATGCCATGGTTTTAGAGGGCGGCCCTTTGCACGCCGAACGCGGCTTTGTCTTGCATGAGCGCATGCAGCCCGTCAGCGTTGAGCCACCTTCCATCGTGCAAGGCGATGACGACGGCTTGGATACGATTTACTCCTCCACACTTTTGGTGGCTGGTAGCAACCTAGAGCTGACCACTTCCACCGACATCATGCACGCCATGGCGCATGGCGGCGGCCCTAGGCAAGTGTTAGTGACGCTAGGTTTTGCCTCTTGGGGCGGTGGGCAGCTAGAAGAAGAACTGGCACAAAACGCTTGGCTGGCCGTGGATGCGGGCAGCAACCCCGAAGGTGTTTTGTTCGACACCCCGCCCGAAGATCGCTACAACGCAGCCCTTAAACGCCTAGGCCTAGAGCCGTGGATGCTGGGCGCAGGGGCGGGCAGGGCATGAAGGCAGCGGGTATGGGCACAGTGGCGAGCGATGCCCGCGCCGCAGCCTTGGCTGGCGCCATGTCCTTGATGGCCATCGATTTGGGTTTAAAGCGCACAGGCATAGCCGTGGGCAACCGCATCACCGCTACGGCTGAGCCACTGCGCACGCTGCAAGCGGGCGACAAAGCCAGCCGCTTGGCGCAAGTGGCCGCTTTGGTGCGTGAATGGCAGCCAGATGCCCTCATCGTTGGCCGCCCCTGCCACCCCGATGGCAATGCCCACGATATGACGCGCAGTGCCGAAAAATTTGCCCGCCAATTGGCGCAAGAATTGAAACTGCCCGTGGCCATGGTGGACGAACGCTACACCAGCACCGAGGCCGAGGGCCTGGGCGCAGCCGATGTCGATAGCATGGCCGCTTGCTTGATTTTGGAGCGCTATTTTTCTGCGCAGTACCCGATTGTTTTTCCTTGAACTGTTTGATGTTTATGCGCACTTCTGCACCCCAGCCCACCTTGCCCGATGCGGAGCAGCTTTACACCCAGCTCAAAGCCGCAGTGCAGACGGCACTCACGCCGCAGACCGTGCTGCTGGGCATCCACTCCGGCGGCGCTTGGCTGAGCGAACGCCTAGAGCGCGATTTGCAGCTGCAGGGGCGCGTGGGCAGCATCAGCTCGTCCATGTACCGCGACGACTTTGCCAAACGCGGCTTGGCAGCCAGCCTGCCCAGCGATATTCCTTTTGACATCAACGGCGCGCAGGTGATTTTGGTGGACGATGTGCTGTATACCGGTCGCACCATCCGCGCTGTGCTCAATGAACTGTTCGACTATGGCCGCCCCGCCACCGTGCAGCTCATGGTGCTGGTCGATCGCGCGGGGCGACACCTGCCTTTTGCTGCAAATTTTGCAGCTGCACAGGCAGGTTTGGCGCCAGAAAACTCTTTAAACCTCTCTAAAAACGCAGACGGCAGTTTGCAATTCACCTTAAAAACCCGCGAGGCCAGCCATGCTGAGTAAACGCAATCCGCAACTGAATAAAAACGGCGAGCTGATTCATCTGCTCTCGACCGAAGGCTTGCCCAAAGCCATCTTGACTGACATTTTGGATACGGCGCAGCGCTTTGTTTCGGTCAATGACCGCGAGGTGAAAAAAGTCCCCCTGCTGCGCGGCAAATCGGTTTTCAATCTGTTTTTTGAAAACTCCACGCGCACGCGCACCACTTTTGAGATTGCGGCCAAACGCCTGTCGGCCGATGTCATCAATTTAGACATCGGCAAATCGTCTGCCAGCAAGGGCGAGAGCCTGATAGACACCATCGACAACTTAAGTGCCATGGGCGCGGATTTGTTTGTCATGCGCCACGGCGAAAGCGGCGCGCCGTATTTGATTGCCCAGCATGTTGCGCCCCATGTACATGTGGTCAATGCGGGCGATGGTCGCCACGCGCATCCCACGCAGGGCATGCTGGATATGTACACCATCCGCCACTACAAGGGCGATTTTTCTAACTTAACCGTCGTCATCGTGGGCGACATTTTGCACAGCCGCGTGGCGCGCTCTGACATTCACGCCCTCACCACTTTGGGCTGCCCCGAGGTGCGTGTGGTCGGACCCAAAACCTTGGTGCCCGACGATTTGGCGGGCATGGGCGTGCGCGTCATGCACGATTTAGACGAAGCCTTGAAGGGCGCAGATGTCATCATCATGCTGCGCCTGCAAAACGAACGCATGAATGGCGCGCTGCTGCCCTCAGCGGCTGAATATTTTGAACGCTTTGGCCTGACGGAAAAGCGCTTGGCGTTGGCCCAGCCTGACGCCATCGTCATGCACCCCGGCCCCGTGAATCGCGGCGTAGAAATTGCCTCTAGCGTGTTGGACGGCAAACAAGCCGTGGTGCTGCCGCAAGTGACTTTTGGCATAGCGGTGCGCATGGCGGTGATGAGCATCGTTGCTGGCAATGAGGCGTGAGGATGAGCCATATGAACAAGATTTTGATTCAAAACGCCAGCTTGCTAGACCCCGCCAGCGGCACGCAAAGTACAGGCGATTTGGCCATAGCAGACGGAAAAATCGTGGGCGTAGGCGCTGCGCCTGCGGGTTTTGCACCTGATACCAGCATCAACGCCACAGGCTGCATCGCCATGCCCGGGCTGGTGGATTTGCGCGCGCGCCCGGGGCTGCCCGTTTTTCACGGCTCGGGCGCTTTAGAAGGCGAGCTGGAAGTCGCCGCCCGCTACGGCATCACCAGTTTGGTTTGCCCACCCGATACCAATCGCAACTCGCCTTTGGATGAAGCGGGTCTGGTCGATATGCTGTGCCACGGCGCCGAGCAGTTTGGCGGCACGCGCCTCTTTCCCCTGGGGGCGCTGACGCGCGCTTTAGAGGGCAAAGAGCTGGCCAATATCCACACCTTAGAGCGCGCCGGTTGCATCGGTTTTTCGCAAGGCGAGCAAGCCCTGCCGAATAAGCGCATGTTGCTGCGCGCCATGCAATACGCCGCTACGGGCGGGCAAACCCTGTGGCTGCGCCCGTTGGATGCCGAGCTGGGGCAGGGCGTGGCAGCCAGCGGCGCACTGGCACTGCGCATGGGGCTAGAAGGCGTGCCCGAGGCCGCAGAAAGCACGGCGTTGCACAGCATTTTTGCCCTGATGCGCGAAGTGCCAGGCGTGCGCGTGCACCTGCAAGGCATTTCTTGCGCCACAGGGGTAGAGCTGATTCGTGCTGCCAAAGTCCAGGGCTTGCCCGTGACGGCTGATGTGTCTATCCACTCCCTGCACCTGACTGAATTGGACATCGGCTATTTCGACAGCCGCGCCCGCGTCAACCCACCCCTGCGCAGCCAGCGCGACCGCGCCGCCCTGCAGGCGGGCCTGGTAGATGGCACGCTGGACGCGCTGGTGTCTGACCACAGCCGTGTGAATTTAGACGGCAAAGTGCTGCCCTTTGGTCAAGCCCAGGCGGGCGCACGCGGTATGGAGCTGCTGCTGAGCTTGGCGCTGCACTGGGCGCAAAGCGCCAAATTGCCGCTGGCGCAAGCCTTGGCCTGTGTGACGAGCCGCGCAGCAGCCGTGCTGGGGCAGTCCGTCAGCTTGGCCGTGGACGCTGTGGCCGATGTGTGTGTGTTTGACCCCGCTGCGGCCAACTCCATCAACCAAGACGCCAAATTTGCCGCCCTCAGCCCCTTTGCGCACGAGATTTCTGGCTTTAATTTGCCAGGCGTGGTGCGCACCACCGTGGTGGGCGGGCAGTTGGTTTTTTCCGGCCGATAAGTTAGCTTGTGGGCGGATTCTTCTGCTAAAGTGCAAGAAAATCTGTATTTCTGCATTTTCCCGCACCAAACTTGCCTAAGTAGCTATGAAAAGTATACGAGTCATTGGTCTTACGGATACCGAGCGCCACGCCTTCAATAGCGTGGTGCGTCTGTCACAAGGGCGCAAGCCCAGCTACACCATCTGGCAGCCAGGCGATGGCCGCCCAGATGTGTTGTTGCTCGATGGCCAGCATGCCGACAGCGCCAAGGTTGCGCAAAGCAACCGCGAGCAGCCGGATCACATGATTTGGCTGGGCAGCGATGTGCCAGACTTTGTGCATTACAGCCTGCAACGCCCCTTGCAATGGATGATGGTGCTGCAACAAATGGATACGCTGATTGCTCGTCACGCGCCAACCATGCCACCCTCAGATTTTGTCAAGACGCAGGCACCAGAGGAAGTAGAGCCGAGTTTTCAGCCCACCATGCCGCAGGGCGAGGCTCACTCAGATGCGCCTGATTCTCGCTCACCTATAGCCTTGTCAGACTTCAATGTTTCTGGCTCTGGCAGTAGTGGCCGCAGCGCACCGATTTTATATTTGCAAGGCGACGATAGCCTGGGGCGTGCACCCGATAAACGCAAGCGCGTGTTGATCGTCGATGCCAACACCCAATTTAGGCTCTACCTTAAAGCCGTGCTATCTGTGGGCAATGAATTGCTGGTGGAAGAAACGGCGAATCTGCAAGAGGCGCTGCTTATGGCACACGAACTGGCTTATGACAGCGTGCTGATTGATATGGCTTTTGCTGCCGATGGGGCATTCTCCTTGTGCAAGTCCATCGTCAGCAGCGCCATGAATTTGCGCCCAGGTGACACGCGCATCAGCCGCCCCAATGTGTACCTCCTCAGTCAAAGCGCAGGCCCTATCAAAAAACTGCAGGCCAAACGCGCTGGTGCCAATGGCATTTTGATTCGTCCGCGCAATCAAGAGCAGCTCGATACCTTGTTTGCGGCCGTCAACCGCTACGCACAAGGGTAAACAAGGGTTTTTAAACGCTTTTGTTTTGATAGCTGTTCAGGCAGGTTTTTCGGCTTAAAACACCGATTTGGCACAAAAAAACGGACTTCCTAGGAAGTCCGTTTTGCTAGGGGCAAGCGCTTTACTTCAGGTTGTAAAACGCGTCGCGCCCTGGGTACACCGCCGTGCCGCCCAGGTCTTCTTCAATGCGCAGCAATTGGTTGTATTTGGCCATGCGGTCTGAGCGGCTCATGGAGCCGGTTTTGATCTGACCGGCGTTCAAGCCGACGGCGATATCCGCGATGGTGTTGTCTTCAGTCTCGCCCGAGCGGTGGCTGATGACGGCGGTGTAGCCTGCGCGTTTGGCCATCTCGATGGCGGCAAAGGTTTCAGACAAAGTGCCGATTTGGTTGATTTTGATGAGGATGGAGTTGGCGATGTTTTTATCAATGCCTTCCTTCAAAATCTTGGTGTTGGTGACGAACAAATCGTCTCCCACCAATTGCACTTTTTTGCCCAAGCGCTCGGTCAGGATTTTCCAGCCATCCCAGTCGCCCTCGTGCATACCGTCTTCAATGCTGATGATGGGGTATTTATCCACCCAAGTGGCCAACATGTCTGACCAAGCTTGCGCTGTCAGTTTGATGCCGCCTTCGCCTTCGAGTACATACATGCCGTCTTTGTAGAACTCGCTGGCCGCGCAGTCCAGACCCAAGGCGATTTGCGTGCCCGCGGTGTAGCCCGCGTTTTCAATGGCTTGCAAAATCAGCTGAATGGCCGCTTCGTGGCTGTCCACATTGGGGGCAAAGCCGCCCTCGTCGCCCACGGCGATGCTCATGCCTTTGTCGTGGATGATTTTTTTCAGGGCGTGGAATACTTCCGCACCCCAGCGCAGGGCTTCGCGGAAAGAGGGTGCGCCCACGGGGATGATCATCAGCTCTTGCAGATCGAGGTTGTTGTTGGCGTGCGCGCCGCCGTTGATGACATTCATCATGGGCACAGGCATTTGCACCGCGCCCATGCCGCCAAAGTAGCGGTAGAGCGGCAGATTGGCTTCTTCAGCCGCCGCACGCGCTACGGCCATAGAGACAGCCAGCATGGCGTTGGCGCCCAGGCGCGATTTGTTTTCGGTGCCGTCCAGCTCGATCAAGGTTTTGTCGAGGAAGGCTTGTTCCGATGCGTCCAGGCCGAGGATGGCTTCGGTGATTTCGCCATTGATGTGGGCTACGGCCTTGAGCACGCCCTTGCCCAGATAGCGGCTTTTGTCGCCGTCGCGCAGCTCGATGGCTTCGCGGCTGCCGGTAGACGCGCCACTGGGAACGGCGGCGCGCCCCATGACGCCGCTTTCCAGCAATACATCACATTCCACCGTGGGGTTGCCACGGCTGTCTAACACTTCACGACCAACGATGTCGATAATGGCGCTCATAGGTTTCCTTACCAAGTTAAAAAATCATAGCCATCAAAACGAAGCTTGTTTTGAGAGCGAAATTCGAGTTTTTCTGCAAAAAACTTGCCTGAGTAGCGATGTTTTTTGATGTGATCCGACGGCGTTGCAGTAGTTCAGGCTAGGCAGAAAAACAGGCATTGTAGCCAAAGCCGCAATGCCTGTTAGAGAGGGGGAGAGGCTTCTTAGACCTGGGTTTTACCGCCATTGGCCTGGGGCTTACCTGCAGGGCTGCTGGCAGGAGTTGTTGCTGGGATGGAAGTGGGAGCTGTGGCTGGGCTATTGCCTGAGCTGACAGGCTTAGCGGTGACTGGGGCTTTTGTCTCAGGGCTTGTGTGACGGGGCTTTTTAGGCTTGCGGATGTTGTGGTGACCGTTATTGCCGCCACTGCTGGGGCTGGGTTTGAGGATTGCCGGAGTGTTGGCTTGCGCGGCTTTGTCGGCATCTGTCGGGGTGGCTGGTGCGGGCGCTGCGCTGCTGGCGGCAGTAGGGACGCGCAGGTAAGTATTGACTTTTTCTAGGTCAGCCACGGCCAGCGTACCCACGGCTTGTTTGAGTTTGAGCTGAGTGGTCAGCAGGTTATAGCGTGCTTGCGCCAGCTTGCTTTGGGTGTCGTAGAGCTGGGTTTGGGCATTGAGGACATCGATATTGATGCGCACGCCCACTTCGTAGCCCAGTTTGTTGGCTTCTAGGGCGCTTTGGCTGGATTTTTCCGCCGCTTCGAGGGCATTGACTTGGGCTTTTAGCGACTGCACACCAAAGAATGCCTCTCGCGTGCTTTGCGCCATATTGCGTTCGGTGGCGGTGAGGTCGTCGCGTGCCTTGTCTTCTAAGGCTACTTTCTCGCGCACTTGGTTTTGAATGGCAAAACCCGCAAAAATTGGCACGGACAGGTTGATGGCAGCGCTGGTGCTGTGGCTGCGTGTGTCGCCCGTCAGGGGGGGGGCGATATTGGGGTTTTTGCGCCCCTCATTGATGCTGAGGCTGCCTGTGAGTGTGGGCAAATGCCCGGCGCGGGCGGCGCTGGTGTCGAGTTTGGCCATCTCATACTGCACGCGGCTGACTTTGACGGCATCGCTGGATGCTGCTTGGTCTTGCCAGTACTGGGCATTGGTGTTCTCGAGCGCAGGCGCCTGGAAGGGCGCGACCAGTACCCAAGGCTGGACGGTGTCCTTGCCCACCAGTTGCAACAAGGCGCTGTATTTGGTTTGCACGGCAAAATCAGCCGCGCTTTCTTGCGCTGCGGCCAAGTCGTAGCCCGCTTGTGCTTCGCGGCTATCGGTGATGGTGGCGGTACCTACTTCAAAATTGCGCTGTGCAAAGGCCAGTTGCTGAGCCATGGCTTCTTTTTGGCTGCGTGCGAGCTTGAGCGCGTCTTGCGCGGCCAGCAAATCAAAATAGGCTTGGGCGGTGCGCACAATCAGGTCTTGTTCGGCCACATGCAATTGGATGTCAGCCAGCTCGCCAGCCTTTTTGGCTTTCTCGTATTTTTTGAAATTGGCGGCGTTAAACAGTGGAATATCGGCATTGATCCCCAAGCCTTTTTGCTGGCTGCTGCTGTCGCTGATGGGGTTTTTGGTGTCGGTGTTGGTATGGTTATAGCTGGCGCCCAGACCCACGGTGGGCAAAATCAAGGCTTTGCCTTGTGCCGATTGGGCGCGTGTGGCCTCGGCCTGGGCTTGGGCGGAGCGATAG
>JAMIFN010000098.1:0-6863 GCA_035906235.1 Allobrachymonas sp.
CTGGGAGATAACCAGAAAGGCCAAGGCGCCAAGGACGCATTCATTCACAAAATTAAGACGGATGACAATGTGCTGACAAGACTTTTTGGTAAAACGCACGAGCAGGAGAAGGAGAGCTTCGCCCCCACTTACACCGTCAACGAGGAAGCTTTTAAAGAGCCAAGTGCTTACATGAGCATTTACAAAGCTGCAGAGAGTCAAGACTCCACAGAATCTGGCACTGAATGAAAACCAGCCATCAGCTCTTCGAGTTTGATTACCTCGTTGCAGAACCCGCATCTTCAAAAAATGCGGAAGAGGGGCGCATCCACGCCATCCCCAAACAGGCATTTGACTGGCTGGTGCGCGAGGTATGCCGCCGCGACGAGGAGGAAGAGGGCCGCTACGCCCGCCTCACGCAACGCAAGGAGCAGGTGGCGCTGCAAGTGCAGAACCATGTGGGCGTGCTGCGCACGCCCTGCGGCACGCAGATTGAGGTGCTGCCCAAAATCGGCAGGCACGCAGAAGACACCCCCAAAAGCGACAAAGACTCAGAAGAAAGGATAAAAGCAAGCCGCAGCTGCCTGATCGAGATGCTGTGCTGCCTGCGCGAGTTTCGGCATATGCAGACCAAGAATGCGCAGCTATTGGCCGAAAAGATGCCGCTGTGGGAAGTGTTTATCGCCGAGTTTTTGCGCTGTACAGCACATGTGGTCAAACGCGGGCTGCGCAGCGACTATGTGCGGCAAGAAGACAATCTATTTGCCCTGCGCGGCAAGCTGCTGATGGCGCAGCATTTGCGCCAAAACCTATGCAGGCGCGACCGTTTTTACACCGCCTTTGACGAATTTAGCCCCAACCGTGCTGAAAACCGTCTGCTGCACAGCGCCTTGCAGCGGGTGCGCGGCTGGGCGCAAACGCCAGCCAATCAACGCCTAGCGCAAGAGCTGTGCTTTGCCTTTGCCGACATTCCCACCAGCGCAGACATGGCGCAAGATTGGCAAAAGCTGCGTTTAGACCGTGGCATGGCGCATTACGAGCCTGCGCTGGACTGGGCGCGACTGATTTTGGCGGGGCAATCGCCCCTGCCCGCGCAGGCTAAACAGAATGCGATTTCGCTGCTTTTCCCTATGGAAGCAGTGTTTGAGGCTTTTGTAGCCAAGCATTTGCGCAGGCAACTGAAAGCGGGCTACGAACTGAAGGAGCAAAGCAACGCCCTATCGTTGGTTAAGCACCAAGGGCAAGATTGGTTTCGCCTCAAACCTGATTTGCTGCTGCAATCTAGCGATGGCAGAAAATGCGCCGTGCTGGATACCAAATGGAAGCTGCTGGATAAGGCAGATGGGGATAGCAAGAAAAAATATGGCTTGAGTCAGGGCGATTTTTACCAGCTCTACACCTATGCGCAGTATTACTTGGAAGGCGGCACAGGGACTGTGGTGCTGATTTACCCCAAAACCCCTAGCTTTGATGCCCCCTTGCCTGTGTTTGAGTTCTTAAAACCCACAGGCAAGGTGAAGTTGTGGGTACTGCCTTTTGATTTGGATTTGAAAGAAAAGAGACTGCATCTACCCGACGACAAAAGCTTACATGAATTTTTTAAATGTTTTTGACAGTTTAGGCCGCAAAACCTGCCTGAGCAGCTCACTTTTTTGATAGGGTTATTTAGCTTTTCCCCACCTTGGTGCGACTCAATATGTCGCCACTATCGAGACAATATCTCCTGTACACAAAAAGTTTGTCGTACAACTTTTAGGAGATACGTATGAGCACCTCAACATTGCTGGACGAGTATGAAATCGATGCCGACGCAGCGGATTTGGCCACTGAGGATTTGGAAACAGAAGAATCCAACCTCAGTCCCATCGAACAGCTGTGGGTTTTGCGCGGTCTAGAGAAGGTGGGCGGTAAACCCAAATTCATCAAAAACTATGGCTACGAAGGGGGAGGCGTGGCGAAGGCGCTGGGTTTGAAAGACTTTGGCAAATACGCCGACAAAAAGGCGATAGCTACGGCCATTGGGCAACTGCAGCGCAAAGCAGAGAAAAAATGGGGGCAAGTACGCGTAGCTGAACCTTTGCGCAGCAATGTGCAACAGCTGGCGCAGTTGCTGCAGCTCGGCGCGGTGGATTGCCGCATTTTGGAGTTTGCCATTCGCCTGCACCTCAGTGAAGGTCTGAACAATGCATTCGAAGTCATCCCTGCCAGCCAAGATGCAGAAGCGCTGTATCGGTTTTGTGGCCTGATTTTGTCTTTGCCTATGGCAGAGGTGCGGACTGCGTTGGCCAGCAACGGGCGTTTGCTGCAAAGCGGCTTGCTCAAAATCAGCCACGAATGGGAGAGCAACTGGCAGGGCAGGATCGGTCTGCTTAATAAGGAATTTGCGGCGCGCATGACGCAGCCCGATTTAGCCATAGGCGATTTGCTGCGCGGCACCGTAGATGCCGCCCCAACGGGACACTTGCAGCTGGATGACTATGGGCATATTCAAACACAGCTGGATGTATTGCTGCCTTATTTGCGCAGCAGCATGGCCAGCGGTAAAAAAGGCGTGAATGTGCTGATTTACGGCTACACGGGCACAGGCAAAACACAGCTGACGCGCGCGCTGGGGCAAGCGCTGGGCACACAGTTGATGGAAATAGCCAGTGCGGAAGAGAATGGCGATGTCATCACGGGCACTAGCCGATTGCAAGCCTTCCGTTTGGCGCAAAATCTCTTGCCTCAACAGCAAAATTTGCTGGTTTTTGACGAGGTGGAAGATGTCTTTGTGCACCACGGTTACAGCATGCGTAACGAGACTGCGCAAAGCCGTAAAGCCTGGATGAACAGCCTGCTAGAAGGCAATGCCCTGCCTACGCTGTGGCTGTGCAATTCGATTGCTTCGCTCGACCACGCTTTTATCCGCCGTTTTGACTTGGTGATGGAGCTGCCCATTCCGCCTAAGCAGCAGCGCGCGCGCATTTTGCAAAACTGCTGCGGCGATTTGCTGGATGCGTCCACCATCAGCCGCGTGGCCGAGCTAGAAAAACTGGCACCCGCTATGGCCACCCGCGCCGCAACCGTACTGCGCCAGGTGCAGGGCGATTTGCCTGCCCATCTTGCGCCCGCCTCGGCCTTTGGCCTACTGATTAACGGCACGCTGAAAGCGCAAGGGCAAAAAACCTGGAAGTCTGGCGCAGCCCCCGCTCTGCCCGATGTGTATGACCCCGCTTTTATTCAAACCGATAGCGATGTGCAAACCTTGGCCGCTGGCCTGCAGGCCGCACCTGCGGCGCGGATTTGCTTTTATGGCGCGCCTGGCACGGGCAAAACCGCTTATGCCCGCTGGCTGGCCGATGCGTTGGGCAAGCCTTTGCTGGTGAAACGCGCATCGGATTTGCTGAATATGTTTGTCGGTGGCACCGAGCAGCTGATAGCCGAGGCTTTTGAACAAGCCCAGGCCGATGATGCCGTGCTGCTGATAGACGAGGTGGATAGCTTTTTGCAAGACAGGCGCGAGGCCAAGCGCAGCTGGGAAACCACCCAAGTCAATGAAATGCTGACGCAAATGGAAGCGTTTGAAGGCATTTTTATCGCTAGCACCAATTTGCTGCATGGCTTGGATGCCGCAGCGCTGCGCCGCTTTGATATGAAGGTGAAGTTTGATTACTTAAAACCTGAGCAAAGCTGGGCACTGCTGCAACGCCATTGCGCCCAATTGGGCTGGACAGCGCCACACGAGGCACTGCGTACGCGCCTGCGGCTCTTGCCCCGCTTGGCTTTGGGCGATTTTGCCTTGGCCATGCGCCGCCACCGCTTTACGCCTTTTAGCGCGGCCGAGCATTTGGTCGCCGTGCTAGAAGCCGAGTGCGCCTTGAAAGAAGGCGGGAAAGCGCCAATGGGCTTTTTGGCTTAATGGTTTTGTACGCGAGCTTTGCACGGAAAGGACAGCCCTATGCACGCCAACCCTAATTTTGAAGATGAAGCGATTGCCCGCGCCGCAGATTTGGTGCGCCAAGCCGATGCTTTGATCATTGCAGCGGGGGCGGGCATGGGGGTGGATTCAGGCTTGCCCGATTTTCGGGGTGATACCGGCCTTTGGCAGGCCTATCCCGCTTTAGGGCGGGCGGGTTTGGCTTTTCGTGACATTGCTAATGCCGAGAGTTTTGAGGACAACCCACGCCTAGCCTGGGGCTTTTATGGGCATAGATTGCAGCTTTACCGCCAAACCCAGCCCCACGCAGGTTTTACGATTTTGCAAAAATGGGCGCAGCGTTGCAGCGCAGGCGCGGTGATCTACACCAGCAATGTGGACGGACAGTTTCAAAAGGCCGGTTTTTTGGAAGACGCGCTGGAAGAAGTCCACGGCTCCATCCACCATCTGCAATGCGCCCTGCGCTGCACGACCGATATCGTGACGGCGCAAACCCTGCAGCCTGATATTGATGCGCAGCATTGCCAATGGCGCGGTGCATTGCCCCGCTGCCCCAACTGCGGCGCGGTGATGCGCCCCAATATTTTGATGTTTGGTGATGCGCACTGGGTAGAAGACCGCAGTTATGAGCAAGAGCTGCGCCTGTTTGCCCGCTTGCGCCAGTGGCAAGAGCAAGGCATCAAGCCTTTGGTAATAGAGCTGGGCGCGGGCACGGCACTGGCGACAGTTAGGCATTTCAGCAAAAGCGTGTGCCAGCGCTTCGCCCCCGTGCAGACCGCGCTGCTACGCATCAATGTTCGTGAGAGCGCGGTCACAGAGCCATTGGATCTAGGCCTGGCTATGGGTGCAGCGCAGGCTTTGGGCGCGATTGATGCGAGGCTAGGTGGGTAGCGCGAGCTTGATCGGGGCGAATCGGACTGAAGTCCGACCTACAAAATCAGTCGTAACACTCTCCTCCGTAGGTCGGGCTTTAGCCCGACAGGCCTCACACCCCCGCCAACAACTCCAGCGCATGCAGATAGCGCGGGTCTTTCATCAATTCGTCCCAAGGCTGGGGCGGGTTGTCGGGCAAGAGGTGAATGCGGCGCTCTTCGCTGGCCGCGCTGGCCTGCCAGTCGCCGCGTTTTTGTGCTTTTTCTAGGCCACTAATCAATTCATCCACGGCGCGGCCGCCACCCTCTTGCGATTGATTGCACAGCAGCACCATGTCGCAGCCCGCGTTGAGCGCGGCAACGGCGGCTTGGGTGTAGCTGACGGTTTTGCCGTCAATCTGGCGCGCGCCTTCCATGCTCAAATCATCGCTAAAAATGCAGCCCTGAAATTGGTATTGAGCGCGCAAAATGTCTTGCAGCCAGATGTTAGAAAAACCCGCAGGTTTGCTATCGACCTTGGGGTAGATAACATGCGCGGGCATGACGGAATCGAGGCTGTTAGACAGCCAGCCATAGGGCGCGGCGTCGTCTAGTTCGATGGCTTTGCGGCTGCGTTTATCGATGGGGATTTCGGTATGCGAATCGGCTTTGACAAAGCCGTGGCCAGGAAAGTGTTTGCCGCAGTTGCGCACACCCGCTTGGCGCAGCCCCGCCATCAGCGCCTGCGCCAGTGCGGTGACGATGCGGGGGTCTTGCGCAAAAGCGCGGTCGCCGATCACGCCAGATTCACCCCAATCTAAATCGAGCACGGGGGTGAAAGAAAAATCCACGCCGCAGGCGCGTAGTTCGCTGCCCAGCACCAGCCCTGCGGCGCTGGCGATGTTCATGGCTTCTAGGGCGCTTTGGCCTGGGCGTTTTTCAGGTTTGAGCCAGTGCCGCCCCAGCGCAGCCATGGGTGGCAGGTGCGTAAAGCCATCGGTTTTGAAACGCTGCACGCGCCCGCCTTCGTGATCGACGGTGATGAGCAAATCGGGGCGCAGGGCTTTGATGGCGGCGCATTGCTCTATCAGCTGGGCGCGGCTGTGCCAGTGGCGGGCAAACAAAATCACGCCGCCCACCAGCGGGTGCGCCAGGCGTGCTTTATCGGCTTTGCTCAGCGTGCCAGTGGCGGTGTCGATAATCAAAGGAGCGTGTTCGGGCGCGTGTTGCATGATGCGGTGCTGCATAAACTATGAAAAAAAGGAGCTGCTCAGGCAGGTTTGGCGCCCTAAAAGCCATAAAAGGCTATAAAAACGCACGCCCAAGCAAGGCAAAACCCTATCTTACAATGCAGGTCTATGTTGATTGCCCAGCCCCTACGCATGCAGTTTGACCAGCCGATTACGCTGGCCAGCGGCGCGATGCTGCCCGCTTACGAACTGGCGTATGAAACCTATGGCCAGCTCAACGCCGAGAAAAGCAATGCGGTGTTGGTGTGCCACGCGCTCAACGCCGATCACCATGTGGCGGGCGTGTACGCAGGCAAAGCCAAATCTGAGGGCTGGTGGGCAAACATGATAGGTCCGGGCCTGCCTGTGGATACGAATAAATTTTTCGTTATCGGCATCAACAATATAGGCTCTTGCTTTGGCTCGACTGGCCCCATGCACACCAACCCCGCCACGGGGCAGGCTTGGGGTGCAGATTTTCCTGTTTTAACGGTGGAAGATTGGGTGCGCACCCAGGCACTGTTATTGGATGCTTTGGGCATAGCGCAATTGGCTGCAGTCATGGGCGGCAGTTTGGGCGGTATGCAGGTGCTGGGCTGGAATTTGCTCTACCCCCAGCGCGTGCGCCACGCCATAGCCATTGCCACCGCGCCGAATTTAAGCGCCGAAAACATCGCGTTTAACGAGGTGGCACGCCGCGCCATCACCACCGACCCCGATTTTCATGGCGGCCATTTTTACCAGCATGGCGTGGTGCCCAAGCGCGGCCTGCGCATTGCCCGCATGATTGGACACATCACTTATCTGAGTGATGATGTCATGAACCAAAAATTCGGCCGCGCACTTCGAGATGCGATCGATGGTGGCTACAAATTCAGCACGCAAGAG
>JAMIFN010000099.1:0-4328 GCA_035906235.1 Allobrachymonas sp.
CAAAATGCTGACCGGGCGCGACGCTGCGCACAAACGCATAGCCGATATGCTGGCTAAGGGTGAAAAACTGCCCGTCGATTTCACCAACCGCGTGATTTACTATGTTGGCCCCGTCGATCCGATTGCGGGCGAAGTCGTAGGCCCTGCAGGCCCGACCACCGCCACCCGCATGGACAAATTCACCGACATTATGCTGGAGCAAACTGGCCTCATCGCCATGATAGGCAAGGCCGAACGCGGCCCCGTCGCCATCGAAAGCATCAAACAACACCAATCGGCCTACCTCATGGCTGTGGGCGGCGCGGCTTACTTGGTATCTAAAGCCATCAAATCGGCCAAAGTCGTCGGTTTTGCCGATTTGGGCATGGAGGCCATTTACGAATTTGAAGTGCAAGACATGCCCGTGACCGTGGCCGTGGATGCAGGCGGCACCAGCGCCCACATCACCGGCCCACAAGAGTGGAGCAAGCGCATCGCCACGGGCGAATTCAAGGGTTTGAGCATCATCAGCCAATAAAGCACTGAGATCATCCTCACTACCTGCCAAAAAACCAGCTTTCGGAGCTGGTTTTTTGATCAACATGGGAGGGCATTTTTGCCCCCTTCAAACCTTTTTTACTCCGACAGCATAGACTTAATCAGCGGCACTGTTACGGCGCGTTTGGCGTACAGCGCGTAGCCATCGATGTGCTCGAGCAGCTCCATCAAACTGGCCAAATCGCGGCTGAAGTGGCGCAGCATAAAGTCCAGCACTTCCTCACTCAGGCCTATGCCACGCGCATCGGCTTCTTGCCTGAGCACCGCCCGCACTTGCGCATCACTCAGCACTTGCAACTGCTGTACCAGGCCCCAGCCCAAGCGGTTGCGCAGGTCTTCGCGCAAATCCAATGCCGTGGGCGGCGCATCCCCCGCAGCCAGCACCCGCATATGCAGCACCCGCGCCTGCGCCAACCAGCTAAAAGCTTGTTGCTGTTGCTGCGCGTCGTAGTGCTGTACTTCGTCGAGAAAAATCGCATCCCAGCGCTCGTTAAAAGCCTGATCGGGGCTGCTACTGTCCATCCAGCCGATTTTTAGCCCCCGGGCAGCCAGCTCGTGCTGGGCGGCGCGCAGCAAATAGCTTTTGCCGCTGCTGGCCTGCCCCCACAGATACAGGGGCAAGGGATCGGCGCCGCTATGCGCGAGCCAGGCCTGCACCTGCATCAGCGCTGTCTCGTTTGGGCCAGATAAAAAGCGTCGCAACTCAGGCGTGGGCGCCAGGCCTATATCTAGGGGGATTTGCTGCATGGGTGCTTATTCCTGGGCGCCCTGCGCCGCCGCTTCGGGCTTGCCCTGGCCCAAATACAAAGCCGATGCGCGGTAGTGTTGGTACAGGTGCTGCCAGAGCACAAACAAAATCGCCGACAGTGGCAGGGCAATCAACATGCCCGTAAAGCCCAACAGTTTGCCAAAAGCCATGAGCGCAAAAATCACCAGCACGGGGTGCAGGCCTATGCGCTCGCCCACCCATTTGGGCGTGAGGTAAAAACTCTCTAACAGCTGCCCCAGGCCATAGACCACGCCCACCACCAGCCCCGCTTTGAGTAGGCCAAACTGCAGGGTCGCCGCCACGAGCGCCAACAGCAGCCCTAGGCCATAGCCCACATAAGGAATAAACATCGCCAGGCCGGTAAACACGCCTATGGGCAGAGCCAGCTGCAGGCCGCCCAGCATCAGCCCCACGCTGTAAAAACCGGCCATCACCAACATGACCGAGATTTGTCCGCGCAAATATTGCCCCAGCACCTCGTCCACCTCTTGCCCCAGTTGGCGAAATTTCTCTTGCCACGGCCGAGGCACCAACGCCACCGCCGCCGCAACCAAACGCGGCCAATCCAGCAGCAAATAAAACAGCACCAGCGGGATCAATAAAGCATTGCCCAAAATAGCAAAAAACACGCCGCTGCCCGCCCACAGGGTGTTGGCCAGCTGGCTCAAAATTTTGCCTGCGGTATCGCCCGAGCCATCGCTGACCCAAGTAGCCAGCAGCTCGCGCAAGGTATCAACCTCTAAACCTATGGGCAGCCCCAAACTTTTGAGCCAAGGCAGCACTTGGGCATCGATGCTGTCGAGCACGCCAGGAATCAGGGCGCGGATTTTGGGTAAATCCTGCAAAACGATGGGCGCCACCAAGGCCAATAAGCCCAGCACCAACAGCATAAAAAGCCCGATCACCAGGGTGCTAGCGACACTGCGCGAGATCCGCCCCCGGCTTTTGGCCTGCAGTTTGCCCACCACGGGGTTGAGCGCATAAGCCAGCACCGCCGCAATCAAAAAAGGCGTGAGCACATTGCCCAAGAGCCAAAGCAAAAGCAGCAAAGCCGCCAAAATGCCGCCCCAGGCCAGGGCTAGGCGCTGATTACTGCTCAGAGATATGTGAATATGGGACAAGATTTATCGCCTAAAATTGCTGCTGTTTTGGCGCTGATTCTAGCGCCCTCAAGCCGCCCACCAGCGGCGCTTTTTTAGCCATTTTTCGGAGCATCTCGCATGAGCACCCAAGTTGAACTGCATATCACCGGCCGCGGCATCATCACCTTAGAACTGGACGCAGCCAAGGCACCAAAAACCGTGGCCAATTTTGTCGAATATGTGCAGCAAGGCCATTTCAGCGGCACGATTTTCCACCGCATCATCAAAGACTTCATGATTCAAGGCGGCGGCTTTACAGCCGATATGGGGCAAAAACCCACCAATGCCACCATTGAAAACGAAGCGGGCAATGGCCTGAAAAACGACAAATACACCATTGCCATGGCACGCACCAGCGACCCACATTCAGCCAGCGCGCAGTTTTTCATCAACACCAAAAACAACGATTTCCTCAACTTCCAAGCCCCTAGCGGCTCGGGCTGGGGCTATGCCGTATTTGGCAAAGTCATCGCCGGCACCGAAGTGGTGGACGCGCTCAACACGGTCAAAACGGGCCGCAAAGGCTTCCACGACGATGTGCCCGTTGAAGCCGTAGTCATTGAAAAAGCTGTGCTGCTGTAAGCCTAGGCGCTTGCAAAGCAAAGCCAATGCCAGCGCTGAGCTGGCATTGTTTTTTATGGTGTTTTCGCTGTTTTAGGCCGTAAAACCTGCCTGGGCAGCTCCTAATTTGATAGTATATTGCGTGGTGTGTTGCGATGCGTGAAGCAAAGAAAATCGACAAAATCCTGGCCGTCAAAGGCATGAACGACATTCTGCCGCCCGCCTCTGCCCATTGGGAATGGCTGGAAGCGCAGGTGCGCGCCGTCATGGCCAGCTTTGCCTACCGCAACACGCGCCTGCCCATAGTCGAACCTACGCCCCTATTTGTGCGTGGCATCGGCGAGGCCACCGATATTGTGGAAAAAGAGATGTACTCGTTTGAGGACAAGCTCAACGGCGACAAGCTCACCCTGCGCCCCGAGGGCACGGCGGGCGTATGCCGCGCCGCGATTGAACACAATTTGCTCTACGACGGTGGCAAACGCCTGTATTACGCGGGCCCCATGTTCCGCCACGAACGCCCGCAGCGCGGGCGCTACCGCCAGTTTCACCAAATCGGCGCTGAGGCGCTGGGCTTTGGCGGCGCTGAGGTCGATGCAGAAATCATCTTGCTGGCGCACAGCCTGTGGCAAAAAATCGGCCTGCAAGGGGTCGAGCTGCAACTCAACTGCCTGGGTCAGCCCGAAGAACGCCGCGCCCACCGCGCCGCGCTGATTGCCTATTTTGAGCAGCACGCCGAGCAATTGGACGAAGACGCCCGCCGCCGCCTGCACGCCAACCCGCTGCGCATTCTGGACAGCAAAAACCCCGCCATGCAAACCTTGGTGGAGAACGCACCCAAGCTGACTGAACACCTAGGCGCAGCTTCGCTGGCGCATTTCCAAACCGTGCAAGATATTTTGGCTGCCCACGGCGTGCCCTACAGCCTGAACCCACGCCTAGTCCGTGGCCTCGATTACTACAACCTCACGGTGTTTGAATTTGTCACCACCGCTTTAGGCAGCCAAGGCACCATCTGCGGCGGTGGCCGCTACGACTATCTGATGGAAATGCTGGGCGGCAAACCCGCGCCAGCCATAGGCTGGGCCATGGGGGTTGAGCGCGTGCTCGAACTCATCAAAGAGCAAGGCATCACCCTGCCCGAGCCTGCCGCCGACGCCTACGCCGTCATCCCCGATGTCAACGCCCTGCCGCAGGCCATGCTGTGCATCAGCGCCTTGCGGCAAGCGGGCGTGGCCGTGCACATGCACACCAGCAGCGCCGCCGCCGATGGCAGCGCCAGCATGGGCAGCTGTAAAAGCCAGTTCAAAAAAGCCGAT